>CADCQO010000169.1 GCA_902803585.1 uncultured Ruminococcus sp. | reverse complement strand
GGAACAGGCGGATCTTTATGAGAAACAGCATGAATACCGCAAGGCAAGGGAAATACTGGAAAGCTGTATGGAATTCTGTGCTTCCAAAGGCTATAAGCATAAGGAAGAAATCATTTTTGCAAGACTGCACAGGAAAAACCTGATTGCCAAGTATGTGCCTCTTCCGCTGACCGATGTCAATAAATACCAGATCGAAGACCTGGGACAGCTGGCAGAAATGGAAATGATGCTGGCGGACAAAACAAAGGGTATTGATTTTCTGGTTGCGTGGCAGGAGCTTATCAATAAGGAAAATTATTCTGCGGAGGACGTTATCGCCAATTCGCTGATGATGATACAGAACAACTATAACCTTGACAACATTTTCTATGTCGAAATTGTCGACCGAAAGCCTGTCCTGCGTCATGTATGCGGCAGCCGTTCGATCAATGAGGAACAGCTGGAAGAGATTACAAGCTATCTCACCCGCCACAAAAAGGAATTTGTCGTTTCCCGCTATGACAGGGAATTTTACGAACTGATTCCCTTTGTATCGGCGCTGGGTGTCAATAATATCGTTTCGTTCGGCTGTGTGCCTCTGTCGGTAGATGATGAGCTGACCGGCTATATTATCGCTGTGATTGAACTGCACGATAATATGACCAACAATATCACTTTCCTCGACCGCAATGATATTACGATTTTCAAATTTGCTCTCCGTCAGCTTACCGATACGCTCTACCGTCTGAAAGCAAGGGACGCTATCAGCCAGATGAACCGGAAACTCCAGCAGAGCGCTGTTACAGATCTGCTTACCGGTCTGCTGAACCGTCAGGGCTTTGCAAAACAGGTAGATGATTATGAAACCTTAGTCAATAAAGGCAAGAAAAAGGATATTTGCGCGACCGTCCTTTACATGGATCTGGATAACTTCAAGATTTGCAACGATACATTCGGTCATGCAGTAGGCGATGTTATACTGATCGCCTTTTCAAGACTGTTTGAACGTGTGGCGGGCAATAAAGGCTATGTCGTCCGTTACGGCGGCGATGAATTTCTGATGATTCTCCCCGGTCATACGCTGGAAGAAGGCATTGAGGCGGCGAAGGAAATCTATCGGGAAATTGCCGCGCATAATAACTTTATCGAAGAGATCGAGGCGGCTGTCAAGGGAACTGTCACGGTTTCCGACAACCACCGTGTTTCCTGTTCTATCGGTATTGCCTCCATGTCAAGCTATAATCGGGATTCGATGGACGTTGCCCTGAAACACGCCGACAGCAAGCTGTACGCTGTGAAAAAGAGTGAAAAGTCCCGTTACAGCGCATGGACAGAATAATATGCACCATTTTTCTCCCCCTGTGTATGATGTATACAGGGGGGATTTTATGCGTGTCAGAAAAAAGAAGCGGCATCCCGCACGGCTGTGGATACTGACGGCGGTGCTGGTACTTATTGTCCTGTTTTTTGAAATGCGGCTGAAACCGGTGACCGCTTCCGTAGCAGTGATTCATGCACAGTCGATTGCAACAGCAGTCATTAACCGGAGCGTCAGCGAAATACTGGCAGAATCGGGCATACAGACCGAACAGCTTGAAACGGTGACCTATTCACAGGAAAATACCGTTACTTCTGTTCAGTCCGATACGGTACTTGTCAATCGTCTGAAAAACGACATTACTCTCCGGATTCAGGAAAATCTGGCAGGCATACAGAATTATCAGGCAAATATACCGATAGGAACGATTATCGGAGGGGAAATCCTGAGCGGAATGGGGCCTTCTGTTCCGCTGATGATCTCCCTTTCCGGCAATGTTTACAGCGACTTTGCAAGTACC
Organism: uncultured Ruminococcus sp.; assembly: GCA_902803585.1. GTDB lineage: Bacteria > Bacillota > Clostridia > Oscillospirales > Acutalibacteraceae > UBA1213. The sequence continues at coordinate 4,956 of CADCQO010000169.1, read as the reverse complement.
TTTGAACAGGGCGGCATCAATCAGACGGTGCATAAACTGACTCTGAATGTATCCGCCGAAGTCAATATTATTATGCCGATGAATGCGGTGTCAACAACGGTGCAGACCTCTGTTCTGATAGGGGAAACGGTCATTGTGGGAAATGTTCCCTCCGGAATGGTGCTGCGCGGCAGTTATGCGTAATAAGGATGTGAAGTGATGGAAGTAAAAGCATCAGTGAATGGTGTAACAGTGAGGACAGAGGATTGTTTTGACCTGACAAATACCTTTGAATGCGGTCAGTGTTTTCGGTGGGACAGGGCTTCTGACGGTTCGTATACAGGAATTGTGGGAGAAAAAGAGGTGCGTGTCTTTGCACAGGACGGCAGCATCACGATAGAACACTGCACCGTACAGGAATTTGAAACGATATGGCTGCCGTATTTCGATTTGTCTGCCGATTACCGGCAAATCCGTGCGGAGCTTGCAGAAAGATGTCCGTTATTGAAACCGGCGGTTGAAAGCATTGACGGTATCCGGATTTTACGTCAGGATCCCTGGGAAACGCTTTGTTCCTTCATTCTCTCGCAGAATAACAATATTCCACGCATCAGGGGCATCATCAGCCGTCTTTGTGCGGCTTTCGGAAAAAAATGCGGCAGCGGTTATACATTTCCTGCGGCAGAAGTACTCGCAGAAAAAAGCGTGGAGGAACTGGCACCGCTTCGGGCAGGCTTTCGGGCGAGATATATTCTGGACGCTGCCCGAAAGGTGTCATCAGGGCAGATTGATTTGTACCCGCTTTATACTGCCCCCATAGATGAGTGCCGGAAAGAACTGATGCAGATTGTCGGAGTGGGTGCAAAAGTAGCGGAATGTACGCTGTTGTATGGTCTGCACCGTACAGAAGCTTTTCCGGCAGATGTGTGGATCAAAAAAGCCCTTTCTTCGGAATTTTCCGGCATTTCTGTGCCGTCACTCGGTACATACGCCGGCATTGCCCAGCAGTACATCTTTCACTATATGAGAACACGCAGCGGCAGGTAGAAAGCGGCACTTTTCCGAAAGACGCTTTTGAAAAAAAAACAAAGCATACTGTCACGATGAACAGTATGCTTTTCGGTTTCTTTTGGATATTAACCGCCCAGCTCTATCATTTTGTCGATGCAGGAGCGGGCTTTTGTAAGGGTGTCAGCGTCAAGAAGGATTTCCTCTCCGCCTGTACCGCTGCAGCAGCTGAGAACGTCCGCAAGGGTTGTTGCTTTCATGTCCTGACAGATCAAAGACTTTGACAGGAGATAGAACTTCTTGTCGGGACAGAGATACTGGAGATGTTCGGCAATGCTGTTTTCTGTGCCGATGATAAATTCTTTGCAGTCAGATTTAACGGCAAAGTCCATAATGCCGCTGGTAGAGCCTATATAATCGGCAGCTTCCGCAACGGCAGGAACACACTCAGGGTGAACAAGCAGGAGTGCATCAGGGTGAGCGGCTTTTGCCTTTGCAGCCTGTTCGGCGGTAACGGCGGCATGAACAGGACAGCCGCCCTGCAAAAGCCTGATATTCTTGTCGGGAAGTTTCTTTGCGACAAAAGAACCGAGATTACAGTCTGGAATAAACAGAATATCGGGATTTTTCAGTTTGCTGACAATCTGGATTGCTGAGGACGATGTAACGCACACATCGCAGACAGTTTTGAGTTCAGCAGTAGTGTTGATATAGGCAACGACAGTGCAGGAAGGATTTTCGGCTTGAAAGCGGAGAATGGCTTCTTTGTCGAACTGTTCCGCCATGGGACAGCCTGCGATCGGATTGGAAAGCAGGACTTTCTTTTCGGGGGAAAGAATCTTGACGGTTTCCGCCATAAAGCGCACACCGCACAGCAGCATTGTCTGGTTGGGGGCTTTGGCAGCAAGTTTGCTCAGGGCAAAGGAATCTCCCGTATAGTCAGCGATTTCTAAAATTTCGTGTGCCTGATAGCTGTGTGCAAGGATACAGATATCTTTTTCTTTTTTCAGGCGAAGTATTTCCGCCTGCATTTCTTTCATATTCATATTTATCATTCCGTTTCTGTTCAAGGTTCAGGGGCGATATATTTCCCTTCAGCTGTGCGAATATCCGGTATCGGAAACCTTCCGGTTCGTGGAGGGGAAAACTTGATGTCAAGTATAAAATGAATTTTGACAAGTATACTTGACATTGCTGCTACAGTGTGATAGAATGGTATCACTAAACCGGACAGCTGTTATTCCATCTTGCGAAAGACCGATTTCGGCGCGCCGCAAATGGGGCAGATCCAGCTGTCGGGCAGTTCTTCAAAGGGAATCAGCGGGTTGATATAGTCAAACTTGCAGATCGTGCAGGTATGGCGCTCAGGCTTTTCTTCTTCTTCGGCAATATAGGTCGGCGCATATTTCGGGGCTTTTCCCTTGATGACATTGGTATAAAATTCGTAGGTCATGGGTTTGCCCTTGATGGACTCGCTGCCGGCAATCGGTTCAGCGATGAAAATAGTGTGGGTGACCGTTTCAACGGAGTGCACGACTTTGCAAAGGAACCAGCAGCAAATGTCCTCCTGAATAACGGGTGCGCCCTCCTGCAGAATCTTGTGCCGGACGTTCTGGAGTTTGCTGCCGTCCCGACCGGAGGTAAAGCCCAGCGCACCAATGACAGCACCGGAAGTATTTTCGGAAAGGACACTGACAGTGAACATTCCGCTGTGCTTGATGCACTCATTGGTAAAGTTGCTGTGGTTGATACTGACGGCTATGGTCATGGGATAGGAAGAAACCTGCACCACTGTATTGACGATACAGGCGTTTGCACAGGCAGCGCCTCTTGCTCCGACAGCACACATTCCGTAGGACAAAGAAGTCAGAATTTTATCATACATACACAAATCCCCCTTAATGACATCTTACCACCTATCATACCATATCTTTCGTTGTTTTACAAGAAATTTTGTGAAAAACGATATTTAAAACTTACAGGTGATCTTTTGGCTGTTTTTTCCAATGCAGTCTGTCAGACAGGGGCAGCAGGTTGTTCGATGGAGGAATTTTTTGGATTTCCCATCGAATTTGCCATTATACAAAGGTTTACCGCTCTTTCAGCGGGGCGTTTTTGCTGCCGGACTTCAGTACAGGAAAACAGACCGGCCGCAATTTTTTCTTTATCCCGAAAAAGCGCGTACCATATAAAGTATCAGCCCGTAAAGGACGGAGGCGGCTGTGCCGTAAACGATGACAGGGCCGGCGATCACAAATAATTTTGCACCGAGTCCCATCACAAGCCCTTCGCTTTTGAATTCGATGGCAGGAGCAACAACAGCGTTGGCAAAGCCGGTAATAGGCACTAATGTACCCGCACCGGCGAATCTGGCGATATTATCGTAAAGGCTCAGACCGGTAAGAATGGCGGAGAGCGCTACTAAAGTAATGCTCGTGGCACAGCGGGCATCCTGCAGAGAAAGATTGAAAAAGGATTGATAGAGTTCTGTCATTCCCTGACCGACAGCACAGATAAGACCGCCCGTAAAAAAGGCGGCCATGCAGTTTTTGAGAAGACTGCTGTCAGGAGAAGCCCGCTTCACCATACGGGCATAGCGTTCCTGAGAGAAATTCATGATATAACATCCTTTCGGTGAGAATTGATATACAATAGTTTGCCGCAAAGCGATGAAATTTATAAATTTTTCGGGTGATTTTTTTGAAAGAAATTTATCTTGATAACAGTGCGACAACGGCAGTGTGTCCGGAGGCCGCACAGAAAGCACTGCAAATGATGACGGAAATCTACGGCAACCCTTCGTCCCTGCATACAATGGGCTTTCTGGCACAGAAAGAAATGGATACAGCAAGAGAGCGCATTGCCGGTATGCTGGGTGCAGAGAAGGAAGAAATCATTTTCACTTCAGGCGGTACGGAAAGCAACAACATGGCGGTGTTCGGAGCGGCTGGTGCGCTGAAACGCCGGGGAAAGAAGATTGTCACGACAGCGATTGAACATTCTTCTGTTCTGGCGGCGGCGCAGGAACTGGAAAAGCAGGGCTTTGAGGTCATCTGTTTGCTGCCCGATGAAAAGGGCTGTATCCGCAGAGAGGAACTGGCGGCAGCCATCGACAGAAACACGGTTCTGGTCAGTATGATGGCGGTCAACAATGAAACGGGAGCTGTCCAGCCGATAGAAGCGGTGAGAAAAATCATTGACAGAGCCGGTTCACCTGCGCTTTTCCATGTTGACGGAGTGCAGGCATTCGGCAAAATGCCGCTGAAACCCAGAAAAATTGGCATCGACCTGCTGAGTATCAGCGCCCATAAAATTCACGCACCAAAGGGCGCAGGCGCACTTTATCTGCGGAAGGGCGTGCGCATACTGCCTCTGCATTACGGCGGGGAACAGGAAAAAAGGCTGCGCCCCGGCACAGAGCCCATTGCTTCATTGTGTGCAATGGGAGAAGCGGTGCGGGTGCTTCCTGATTTTCAGGAAGAACTGGCGTATATGAAAGAACTGCATACCCGCTGCCGTGAACAGCTCCAAAAGCTGGAAAATGTCGTTATCAATTCTCCGGACGACTGTCTGCCGTATATTCTGAATTTTTCGGCAGTAGGAATCCGCTCTGAAACGATGCTCCACGCACTGGCGCAGAAGGGTATTTATGTATCGAGCGGGTCGGCGTGTGCCAAAGGACAGAAAAGCCATGTGCTTTCTGCGATGGGACTGCCGCAGGAACGGATTGACTCCGCCGTCAGGGTCAGTTTTTCCCGCTATAATACCAGAAAAGACATTGATATATTTTGTGAAGAATTGGCAAATGCACATAAGACACTTGCAAGAAGCCGATAAAAGTGCTACACTTCTCTTTGGAACTTTCAAGTGTCAGGAAAAGGAGTAAAAGCATGAAGGAAATCATATTGTTAAAGTTAGGTGAAATTGTCCTGAAAGGGCTGAACCGTAAGAACTTTGAGGACAAGCTGC
>CADCQO010000168.1 GCA_902803585.1 uncultured Ruminococcus sp. | reverse complement strand
CCGGTGCAAAGCCGCAGAACGAACCGACATAGTCTTTGGAAGGATTGCCGTCCTCGTCTACGATTTTCTGAGAAGTACCGGTCTTGCCGGCAATACGGTAGCCCGCAATATAGCCGTTGGTACCGCCGCCGCTGATAACATTGTTTGCCAGCATCCTGCACATCTGTGCCGCCACATCTTTGGAAATTGCCTGATGCCGTTCTTTCGGCTCCGTTGTTTTGACAACATTACCGTTTGCATCGGAAATACTTTGTACAACGTAAGGTGTCATCAGCCTGCCTTCATTCGCAATTGCCGCACAAGCCGACAGCATCTGTATCGGGGTGATTTTGAAGTTCTGACCGAAAGACGCTACTGCCAGATCCGTCAGATCCATACCGCAGATACCGTCATTATGGAAGAACATATCATCGCTTTCTCCGGGCAGGTCAATGCCTGTCGGTTCGGATAAGCCGAAAGCCACATAGTATTCATAGAATTTCTGCCGTCCCAGCATCGTGCCCATCTGCATGAAGGCAGGGTTGCAGGAATTGCACAGCGCCCGTTCCAGCGTCTGCTTTCCGTGACCGGCACTTGACCAGCAGGAAATAGCCTCCGAACCCTCAAAAGGAATATAACTTCCGTCACATTCAAAGGTCGTATCCTTTTTGATGAGTCCTTCGGAAAGCACCGCAGAGGCCGTCACCATCTTAAAAACAGAACCGGGGATATATGTGTCGCTGACACCCTTGTTGCGCCACTGGATATTCCTTGCCTTTGCGGTTGCCGCGTCCTGTTCCTTTTCGGGCAGTTTTTCGATGGATTTTGCCAGTGCTTCATCAGCAATCGTGAAGGGATCGTTCGGGTTAAAGGAACCTTCGCAGGCAAAGCCGAGAATTGCGCCCGTCTTGACGTTCATCATAATGGCACAGCCGCGATTGGAAACCTTGAATTCTGAGATAGTTTCCCGTACATACTTTTCCATGACGCTCTGTATATACTCGTCAATGGAAAGTGTCAGGTTGTAGCCGTCGATAGCGTCCATTTTCTGTTCATATTCATAGGGCATCTGCCCGCCGACAGCGTTTGTCGCCACAACCAGCCGCCCTTTTTTGCCGATCAGATAATCGTCATACTGATATTCCAGCCCCGACAAGCCCTGTGAATCGCTTCCTACAAAGCCCAGCACGTCCGCCAGAAAATTGTCGTGGGTGTAATACCGTTTATAGTTCTCAATGGCTTTGATTGCATTGGCAGTCTTATACTTTTTCCTGACCTCTGCATTAAACGCCATTACTCTGTCTTTCACATCCGTTTCAACTTTTCTTTTGACAACGGCGTAATAATGGTTTTCTTTGGTCTGTTCAAAGACCTTTTCCACATCTGTTCCCAGAATATCGTGCAGTCCCTGTGCAATAAACATTCCCTGATTGTCACTTTCAATGTTTGCCGGCTCCATTACGATATCCCAGACCGTCACGCTCTGCGCCAGTATATTTCCGTTGCGGTCGTAGATACTGCCTCTTTTGGCGGTCAGTTCAGTATTGGAAAGCTGCTGTTCTACTGCCCTTTTCTGCAGTTCCTCTGCCATAAAGGTTTGCAGATACAGCAAACGTCCCGCTACCACACCGAAACCAAGCACAATAATCAGAACCATCACAAAAATAGACCGGTGCCAGAGTTTGGCGGAGGTTCCCTTTCTCGCCATCACTTCACCCCTTTTTCTTCCCTTTGCACAGCCGTTTCCTGATAAAAAACTATCTGAGTAGACAAAATAGGCGTATGCAGCAAAGGAGCAGAGCCATCGGCGGCCCTGTCCTTTATTACATCCACCCTTGCAATACCATATTTATTGTTGATGCCGTATAAATATGATTCCCATGTGCCCACTTTTGAGAAGCTGTTCTTTCCTTTTGCTGCGGCTGTCAGCCAACGTGAAAAATCTTCTTGATATTTGTCAGGAACGAATCCCTTTCGTCGCCCCTGAGCACTTCGCCTCTGTCGCCGTCCGTCAGCGAAATAAACTCTTTCTGTGCCGAATTTGCCTGTGTCATATTCAGCTTGCTCTCCGCATACTGCTGTACCATCTCATCGGGCAGGCTGCGGTCAATTTTCAGCTGATACTGCGCCTTCAGATTTTCCTGATCCGAAAGTGTTTTGGTTGCCAGCAAAATCTGGGAATTATACTCGTTCAGTACAACATAGTTGTAAAGAATCATACTGAAAATAACTGCTACAACAATCATCAGCAGCGACACACCAAAAATCTTGACCGGATTTCTTTTTCTCTTCTGTGCCTGTTCTGCCGCTGCGGCATCCAGACGAACAACCTTATGAGGGTCGTCCTTCTTCACTTCCTCTACATAAGGAGATTCTTCTACTGTTTCCGGTTCAAATAAAGATAAGTCGTATGCTAATCCGTTGTGATTTTGTAAAGACATCGCCGAAACTCCCTTTCCTCTATATAATCATTGCCCTTTTTTTCAGGCTTCCTCCTTAATCTTCTCACAGCATCGCAGTTTTGCGCTCCGGCTGCGCGGATTTTCTTCCAGTTCCTTTTCCGAAGCCTCCGCCGGTTTTCTCAGCACCAGACGTGCTTTTGGTGTCCTGCCGCACACACAGACAGGAAAGTCCTTCGGACAGGTACAACCCGTACACCATGCTGCCATTCGCTGCTTGACCAGTCTGTCCTCGAGCGAATGAAAAGTGATTACCGCTAATCTACCGCCTACCTTCAAAGCGTCAAATGCCTTATCCAGTCCTTCTGAAAGCCTGTCCAGCTCACCATTGACAGCAATCCGCAGCGCCTGAAAGGTTTTGCGGGCGGGGTGCTTATCGTGGCGTTTTGCCGGCGGATAAGCTGCCTTGACGATCTCAGCCAGCTGCAGTGTTGTGGTGATGGGTGTCAGGGCACGTTCCCGTTCAATGGCTCTTGCAATTTGTCTGGCGAACTTTTCTTCCCCGTAGGTAAACAAAATCCTCGCCAGTTCCTGATAAGATAAGCTGTTGACCAGATCTGCTGCCGTCTGTCCATTCTGACTCATACGCATATCCAGAGGAGCGTCATAATGGTAGGAAAAGCCCCGTTCCACCGTATCGAGCTGATGGGACGATACACCGATATCCAGCAGTACGCCGTCCACAGCAGGCACAGACAGACCAGCCAGTACCTCTGTCATTCCGGCAAAATTCGACTGCACGATGCTGACATTTTCTTTTCCTGCAAAGCGTTCATGCAGTGCAGCGATTGCATCAGGATCCTGATCGACACAGACCAGCCGACCGCCCGACAGCCGTTTCAGAATTTCCGCCGAGTGACCGCCGCCGCCCGCCGTACCGTCCAGATAGATTCCGTCCGCACGAACAGCCAGCGCAGCTATCGTTTCTTCCAACAAAACAGGCTTATGTGAAAACGCCATATTACACCGTCCTCAGATATCATACAGATTCAGGATTTCCAGCATCTGACTTTCGGAGATTGCACTGTTATACTGATTCCAGCGGTTCAGATCCCAGATTTCGACGCGGGAACCTGTACCGATAATCATCACATCTTTGTCAAGATGGGCATACTCCCGCAGCAGCTGTGTCAGCTGTACCCTTCCTTGTTTGTCGGGTATCAGTTCAGCCGCACTGGAAAAGAAAAAGCGTTTCAGGTCCTTCGCCTGGGCAGACGGAAGAGCACAAATCTTCGCACCGAATTCTTCCCAACCTTTCTGAGAAAAGACGGTAACAGACTCATCCGGACCCTTTGCGGCGTAGAAAACTTCGCCAAGCTCCTCACGGAATTTAGCGGGCATGATAATGCGACCCTTTGCATCAATATTGTGCTGATACGATCCCATCAACATAGCGAACACCGTTTTCCCGAAAATGATGCTGAGATTGCCCCAGTCACCACCTCGTGGCACCTTCCACCACTTTATGAAAACTATTATAAAATATAATTAACCAAATTGCAAGTTTAAACCAACAATATTTGCATTGTTTTTGCGTGAATTCTAATCTCTTAATATACCGTCTGCCAATTGACAAACAGCCATTCTCACAAAAAAATGTATTTTTTGCGGAAAACTAACGATACTATTACCGTACCATATCGGTTGGGTCAATCCGACCGGACACTTTACAGTAATTGGTGGTGAATTCATGCAGTACGTTTATGCTTTTTTCATCGGAGGACTGCTTTGTCTGATCGCACAGATTCTGATTGACAAAACGAAACTGACACCCGCCAGAATTTTAGTTGCCTATGTAACGGCAGGCGTGATACTGACCGCCATCGGCATCTATGAACCGCTCGTCCACTTTGCGGGTGCGGGTGCAGCTGTACCGCTGACGGGATTCGGTTATTCACTTGCAAAAGGCATCGAGAAAGCCGTCAGCGAAAACGGTATTCTGGGTGCTTTTACAGGCGGATTAACAGCTTGTTCCGCAGGCATTGCCGCCGCAATTTTCTTTGGTCTGATAACGGCACTGATACGAAAACGTCTTTTCAACAATTGAGAATTCCTGTTCCGAAGCGCAAAAACAGACCGAACCTCTGATATTTTTCATCATCGGTTCGGTCTGTTCTCTTGTGACCGGAAAGACGGACTTTGCAGAAACTTTCCTTTTCCCATCAGTTTTTCCGGAAACTTTTCGTTTTCATTTTTTGATTTCTCCCCCGCACAGGAGCAGTTCGCCGCTGTAGCACACTAATGCCTGTCCGGGCGTGATAGCTCTCTGGGGTTCGTCAAATACTACCTGTATGCTGTTGTCGGACAAGGGGAAAAGCGTGGCGGGCTGTGCCTTCTGGTTATAACGGACTTTCGCCGTCACTCTCATAGGTGTTTCCGGACAGCTGACAGATACCCAGTTCACTTCTTCTGCCAGCACTGTGTCTGCAAAAAGATCTTCGTTGGTGCCGAGTGTCACGGTGTTTTCCTGCGTGTTTTTAGCGACTACATAGGCGGGTTTTCCCAATGCGATGCCCAGACCTTTGCGCTGTCCGATCGTATAGCGGATAATACCGTTATGCTGTCCGAGAACATTGCCGTTTGTGTCAATAAAATTACCTTTCGGGAAGGTACGTCCTGTATAGGCTTCGATGAAGCGGGCATAATCGCCGTCAGGTACAAAGCAGATATCCTGACTGTCCGGCTTGTGAGCATTCAGCAGACCATTTTCCTCAGCCAATGCCCTTGTCTGCGCTTTTGTCAGTTCACCGATGGGAAACAGTGTTTTGCTGAGCTGTTCCTGCGTCATACCGTACAGCACATAGCTCTGGTCTTTGCTTTCATCAAGACCCGTCAGCAGCTGAAAGCGTCCCGCTGTTTCATCATAACGCCGGCGCACATAATGTCCTGTTGCGATGTAATCCTGTCCGAGTATCTCCGCACGGTGCAGGAGAGCATCAAACTTCATAAAACGGTTGCAGTCAATACACGGATTCGGTGTAAGTCCGCTGATATACGCCTGATTGAACCGGTCGATCACACATTCTTTGAAACGGTCGCCAAACTGGAAAACATAATGCGGAAATCCCAGCTTATACGCCACAAAGCGCGCGTCCTCCACATCGTCCAGCGAACAGCAGGTTTTTTGTTTATCAAGCTGAATATCCTCATTCGTGAACAGCCGCATGGTCGCACCCATCACTTCATAATCCCTTTGCAGAAGCAGTGCCGCCACCGAGCTGTCAACTCCCCCGCTCATCGCCGCAAGTACTTTTTTTCTTTCACTCATTCTGTCACCTCCGCTTTTGTCAGAAAACGATGATTTTATCGTTCATTGACCACGTCCCAGGGCGTGAGCATTCCCAATATTCTCCCGCCGATAGAGCCGTTATCCGTGATAAAAATAACTGCCAGCCTTTTACTGCGCTGACTGCGTTTTTCAAACTCGTTTTTTACGTCAAAAAGCGTTGCTGTCGGCGGCAGGAACAGAAAACGCTCGTTCTCATGCTTGTCAGGCGGGAGAAGCTCCGAAAAATCCTCTATCAGCATATCGTCATGCAGTAAAGTCAGATTATGTCTGAGCGCATAGTTAAAAAACGTGCTGATGCTGAAAATGCCGATCATTTCGCCCTTGTCCAGTACAGGCACATGAGAAAAGCCCGATTTCTGCATTTTCTTCATCACCGTAACGACTTTATTTTTCGGTGAGGCTTTCAGAATGTCAGCAAACTGTGTTGCATAGGACAGGGCGGGCGGCGGCTGACGCAGATAGTCCGTTACTTCCTTCAGAAAATGAATGATTCCCTCCGAAGGCTCTATCAGCGGTTCGCCGTCCAGTTCAGAATGGTGGGACAGAAAATTGCGGATTTCCCTGCACATATTCAGCTTTTCACGGTAGGGCTTGCTTTCCTTGTCAGCGATAAACCGCACAACAGGGCTTCCGCTTTTCTCTTCACACTGGTACTTGCTGTTGAGTTCTTCTTCTAAAATACGATAATGCTCCAGAAAGTCTTCCGCTCTGCTCATCATCATTCACCGTTACTGAAAACTTATAAAAAGTTATAAAAACAACTTTTATGTTCCATTCCTTGTTCCTCGTGT
>CADCQO010000167.1 GCA_902803585.1 uncultured Ruminococcus sp. | reverse complement strand
TGATGGCGGAAAGTATGATGCTGACAGCAGAGTAGAAGGCGGTCACATTGGCGTTGGGGATAATGCCCACAAATCGGCCTTCGATAATGACAAAGCCAAAATTCATCAGTTCAAAGCCCTTCGGAAAAATTGCAAACAGTATCAGTCCTGCCACCATAGTGACGTTGGTCATAAAGATCAGCACGTCGAACAGGCGCTTCATTTCCCTTCGTACTTTAATGTTGCTTTTTTCGGCATGGATACCGTAAAGCAGGAAAAAGCACACGGCAATCCAATGAAGGTTGAGCAGATTCTGGGGCAGGTTGTCCCGCCAGTGAATCAGTACCGAGAGTGTGGCAGATACAAGAAAGACAAAGATGATCCTGCGGAATTTTACCCGCATGATGCGCCGCTTCACACCCATTTCATACACCATCAGCCCCAGCGACCACAGGCTCATAGCGCCGATCACCAGCATATACACCGGATAGAACAGATATCGGATATCACAATACAGGATCACAAACAGAACAAGACGGAAATTAGCGGGATTGGCGAAAAACTGCCGGAACCTCTGCCAGAGGGACGACACCGTTTTCGGCTGTTCTGCAGATAAGTTCTCCAATGGCATCACCTCCATATGTTACCGACATTATACAACAAATAATCGCTCTTTTCAACGGTTTTGCAGAATTCTGCGAACGGTGTCAGGACAGTAAAAAAGCGGCGAGCCAATGCTCACCGCTGATGCTTGCGCCTGCCCGGGGGGATTCGAACCCTCGATCTTCAGAGTCGGAGTCTGATGCATTATCCAGCTGTGCTACGGGCAGATATTCATAACACACCTATTCTACCACACTCTTTTTGAAAATACAAGATTTTTTTGTCGCTGATACCATTTTTTCACCTGATTTTTTACTGGAACAGCGTACAGACTGCAAAATGCGGGTAAATTTCACTGACGGATTCCCTGAAAAAAGTGTCTTTTCCTGCCCGAAGTCCTGATGAAAATGCTTGACAAAGAGAATCGGATATGATATGATGAAAAAGCCGCATACTACGGGCTTTTCAAGTGAGTCATGCTCCGCCCGATGTAGCGAGTATAGATCAGGCAGGTGCTAATATGTACGCAGTAATTGAAACAGGCGGAAAGCAGTACAAGGTCGCTAACGGCGATGTCGTATTTGTAGAGAAGCTCGAAGCCGAAGACAACGCTACTGTAGAATTCAATGTCGTTGCACTCAGCACAGATGATGGATTCAAGGTAGGCGCACCCTATGTAGAGGGCGCAAAGGTAACCGGTAAGGTATTGAAGACCGCAAAGGGCAAGAAGATCACTGTCTTTACTTACAAGCCCAAGAAGAGCGAGAAGCGCAAGATGGGACACAGACAGTTCTATACGAAGGTTCAGATCGAATCCATCGAAGCATAATGATACGGGCAGAATTTTTGACTGCTCCTGACGGGACATTGGTCGGCTTTCATATCAGCGGTCATGCAGGTTATGCGGAGGCGGGAGAAGATGTGATCTGTGCATTTGTTTCCTCAGCGGCATACATGACGGCGAACACGGTGACGGAAGTGATCGGTGCAGATGCCGAAGCGGCAGCACAAGACGGCGATATGTTCGTCAGGGTCAGCAAAAAAGATGCAGGTCGGTGCAGAGAGATTTTTGAAGGACTGAAGCTCCATCTGCTCAATACAGAGGAGCAGTATCCGGACTACTTAAAGGTACTATTTATGGAGGTGTAATATCATGCTTAGAATCAATGTTCAGTTGTTTGCTCATAAAAAGGGAGGCGGCTCTACAAAGAACGGCCGTGACTCCGAGTCCAAGCGGCTCGGTACCAAACGTGCTGACGGTCAGTATGTATTGGCAGGCAATATTCTGGTAAAGCAGCGTGGCACACACATTCATCCCGGCAACAATGTAGGTCGTGGCTCTGACGACAGCTTGTTCGCTAAGGTGAACGGTGTTGTTAAGTTTGAGCGTGTCGGTCGTGACCGCAAGCAGGTTTCTGTTTACGCTACAGAGCAGTAATATCGCAGCACAAGGGGCTTCGGCGCAGGTCGAAGCTCTTTTTTCATTTATGTTACCGCACATTTTGAGGAGAAAAAATTGTGAAAAAATTACAGGATATTTTGACCTGCATACGGCATTTTCGCTTTCTTGGTGCGGTCGTTCTGGTAATACTGACCGGCATTCAATGTACGTTCATTGCAGGTCTGTTCTTTCAGGAGAAAAATGGCTATCACTGCGATGAAATATACAGCTATGGACTTGCCAACAGCTTTTATCGTCCTTATCTCGAAGGGGGAGATGTCGCAGAGAGCAAAGACGAAAATATCAACGAATGGGTTTCGGGGCGGATTTTCCATGATTATCTGACGGTGCAGGAAAACCAGCGTTTCCGCTATGATTCTGTATGGTATAATCAGTCGCTGGACAGACACCCGCCCTTGTATTATGTGTGTCTGCATACAATATGTTCCTTTTTTCCTGACAGCTTTTCGTTTTTGTACGGCTTCTGGCTGAATCTGGCGTGTTTTGCTGTCACGCAGATTTTTTTGTATCTGCTGGGCAAACGGCTGTTTCATGCGGAATGTCCGGCACTGCTGCTTTGTCTGCTGTGGGGATTTTCGGGCGGTGCGGCAGGTCTGACGCTGTTTATCAGAATGTACAGCATGATGACCATGTTTGTGGTGATGCTGATGTATTTCCACGCCAGACTGCTCGAAGAGGACACGTCCGGAAAGCCGAAATGGAAGCTGCTGCTGCCGCTGTACCTTGTCACTTTTATGGGCGGCATGACGCAGTATC
>CADCQO010000166.1 GCA_902803585.1 uncultured Ruminococcus sp. | reverse complement strand
TCGGGTAGTCAATATTAAGTACCCATTTCTTTACCAACAGAGAAAAAAATAGATTTATATATTCTACTGTCAGTATATAAACTTGGGATAGAATAGGGCGGCGGTGAGATGCGGCTATTAAGCTACAGCTTTTGATGGTCTACCATATTGTTTTCCGTGCAAAAATTTAGCGTGAGAAAAAACAGGGAAACAGTATCGGTCGGCGGAAAACATTTTTTCTTTTTCTGTTGGGATTAAGTGACATTTTGGGGCTTCAAGCCCCATTTTCGGAGGGAAAGCAATTTGAATGGGCAACTTAAAAAAACACACCTGTTGCTTCACCTTATGCCGTTTTCATTTTCTGAATGACGCATAAATATCAGCCTTATGTCTGGATTTTTTTCTGTACAGGTGTGCCGTCAAAAGCAAACTCACCCAATTTGGTTTTGCGGGGAATTCTGATATTTTCCAGACTGCTGCAACCTTCAAAGGAACGGTAACCGATTTCCTGAACGCTGTCGGGAATAATTACGCTTTTAAGGGCTGTACAGTGGTAGAATGCATTTCTGCCGATTTTCGATACACCTTCGGGAATTTTTAAGCTTTCAACAGCTTGACAGTAATAAAACGTCCAGTCGGCAATTTCTGTTATGCCATCAGGAAGCGTGAGAACCGGAATTGAATTGCACGAATAAAATGCCCCTTCACAGATTTTCGTAACACTTTCGGGAATACGGATATTGCTCAATTTACTGCAATCAAAGAATGCATGTTCTTCGATTTCTGTGAGGGATGAAGGAAGGGATACGCTTTTGAGGGATTCACATCTGTCGAAGGTGTTGTCGGCGATGACGGTCACACCATCGGGAATGGTAATCTCTTTGAGAGCCTTACATTGCTGGAATGCCTTCTTACCGATGCTGGTTACACTGGATGGAAGATTGACCTTTGTGAGCTTAAAGCATTTTGTGAATGCTTCAGAGCCAATTGAAATTACAGATTCAGGAATGGTAATATTTGTAAGGGAAATACACTCTAAAAACATTCCGTTGGGAATGGATTTGATATTGCCCGGAAGGACAGCTTCGCTCAAGGAGGTGCATCCGCATAAGATGCCTATACCGATTTCGGTGACTGTATCGGGTAAAGATATATTACTAACAGACTCACATCCCTGAAAACAAAAATCCTCAAGTATCCTTACGCCGGTGGGAACATTGATGCACTCAAGTGTCGTGCAGTCCTTAAGGGCAAATTTGCCGATAGTTGTAACGCTGCTTGGGATTCTAATATTTTTCAGTGATGTACAGCCGGCAAAGGCATAGTCTTCAATCTCTGTCAGACTTTCCGGCAGTGTAACGCTTATTACAGAGGTACAATCACGAAAAGCTCCGGCGGGAATTACTGTAACGCCTTCCGAAACAATGATCTGTTTGATTAAATTATTCTTGATTTTTTCGTCTATCTGTGGTCTGGTAAAGCCATCGGCGGAAAGTATCAACAGAGTTCCTGAAATATAACCGTAATCAGAATCTAACGAGACGGGTACTGTATTATTATCGTATTCATGAATAATCTGCTGTAATTCGGCAATAGCAGACCGTGCTCTTGCATCCTCTTCTTCCGTCTTTTTGATCTCCAGCTCGTCTTGCCTGACAGACTCCTCTGTGTAGCTTTCGATTTTCTGAATTTCATCGTCAAGTTGTTTCTGATCCTGTATGATCATATTGATCCGATTCTGTATTTCCTGCCTGCGACCTCTTGAAAAGAACCCCAGTCCGGCAAGCTCACTCTCCAGCAAACGCTGCTGGTTCTCCGCAGAAGCTTTTTGGGACCGTAGCTCACCGAGGCGCTCCTTATCCGCATAGTACCGGCTGATCCTGCTTTGCAGATTACGGAGGTTTTTCTTAAGTTCCTGGCAATCGTTTTTCAACTCTTTGAGCTGACTGTTGTATTCTGCCTGTTTCTGACGTGACTTTGCTATTCTTTCGTTATGAATATCGACACACTTCTTTGCCATTTCAAAAGAGTCCTTATAGTTGACGATACTTGCAAACAGTGATATTGCCTGATAGTATTTTTTCTGATGCATCAGCTCCTGTGCCTGTACATAGCTGCGCTCATTGCGCGACTTGATTTTACCGATCTCATCCTGACATTTCTCTATGAGCTGCGGAACGTCCTTATATGTGCTGATAGCGTGAAGCTTTTGCTCAAGTTCCTGCCAGTCTTTCAGTGTATCAGCTTTCGTGAAAAGCTCCATTGCCTCCCGATAGACGATCGCGTTACGAATATTCTCTGAATAACAGTTAATTTCTGCTTTGAGCTCTTCACTGCCGTAAGTCATTAGCTTATGGAAATTTTTGCTGGCGTCGAAGGGAGTGGCTACATTGGCCAGATCTTCACGACGGTGCAGCCTCAGCTCCACTAAAAGCTTGCCGAGATATGCTCTGCCGTTTCTGACATCCAGATCGAGTACTTTCTCGCAGTATTCATCTGCGCGTTCAAAATCTCCGTCTTCAAGGAATACCTCCACGCGGTCAAGTAAAGCCGCAGCAGCAGCGGCGTTCTGGTTTGTCTGAATGTTGGATGAGACAGGAGCGACACTTCCCTTCGGCAGAATTTTACTGATTCCACGCAGCAGATCTTGTATAAATCCTAATTTCCCCATATCCTGTGCCTGAAGGTAGGAAAATTCAGCCGGCAGTTCATATGGACTGATGTTCATGTAGCATGGAATCAGTGTTCTGTTTTTCAGGGTGCGCATGATTTTGAGAAATCTGCTCCACTCGTTCTTGACCCATACCGCATTGACATAATCTGGATCTGTTCCTATAACAAGCATGATTTTTGCACTGTTGAGGGCGGCAAAAATATAAGGTTCATACGCCTGACCTAGCTTATCTTCGAGTGTGATTCTTGAAAAGAATACATTATAGCCCTTGCTTGTGAGGGCATCATAGATTTCCTGCGCCTTAACACTGTCGATGGTTCTGTTGCCTATACTGTCTGTTTCCTTGTAGCATATAAAGATATCGAAAGGCTTCTCTTTTCTGGAAATCTCGAGAATGCCCTTCTGTATTCTGTCAATACGGGCAGCTTCCTTTTTATAAAGAGAAACTGCGATCGGATCAGCGTTATTGATCGCCTCTATGTAATCAATATCCTCAAGGATAGAGTCGTAGCTTGCCCGGTGGCAGGTAGGTATTCTTTCAAACGTGGCAGGGTCTTCCACATACTCTATGCCGTATCTGCAAAGAACAAGCGACCAGTGTGCTTCGGCGTCATCAGGAGTTTCTGTAACAATTTTTTCGAAGATTTGTTCTGCTTTATCAAAAGCACATTGCTGCCTTAAATGGCTTGCCCTGTTATATAGACCCAACCGTTTTTCATCGTCCATTTTGGGAAGCGTTTGCTGTGTACCGCAGTATTCGCATTCTGCAATGCTTGAATTGTCCGTCACAACGAGTGAGCCTCCACACATTTTACATTTCAGGACTCCCATTTTTTACCTCCGGTTTCAGAGTGAGTTCAGGCCTCACCCGATATATTGATAACTCATCTTTGAAAATTATACTATAAATAAAAATACCATTCAATATGTTAACGAAATTAATCGCAATATTTTTTAACTCACTATATTCTTTGTCTAAATAATCAATTGGTAAACCAAAAAAGTCAACAATAACTTGAATAATATTTTCTCCAGAACTCTTACATTCTTTTTCAAGGCATTTGAATAATCTATCATATTTATCTTCACTTAAGCCACTATACGATTCGACTCCTTTTCTATAACGACGGAGAGTTCTTTCAACACAATTAATAGATCGGGCGATGTTTTCGTAAGTTCGTTTATATCTTTTTAGTAGGGAACAAAATCCATCAAAAGTAATAGATTCAAACAGTTTTTCCATTTATGAACACCTTCACATTACTATTTATCTATATTATAAAACATAATCATTAGGTATTCAAGCATTATCGGACATTTTCGGACATAAACGAACAATATTCGATAAAAAATATTGTCCATTAGCTGTCCATAAGTTGTCCATTAGTTGTCCTACCGAAGTCCTTATCTTTTTTTAAAAACCATAATATAATAGAATCATCAAATTACAGAAAGGGAGCGATCCTCATGACAACAACCGCTAAGAAAACAACAAAAAAACTGGTAGCCATTGCAATGGCTGCAACGATGATGTTCGGAGCTTCGGTGGCTATGCCAAGCATGTTTGATACCTCCGATTTCTTGTCAATCTCAGCATCTGCTGCATCTATCTACTATGGACCTTCACTTGCCAATGGAAAGCGTATAGAAGCCTATTGTCAGTCAACCATTAAGGTTTATCTTGATTCCTCTCTTAG
>CADCQO010000165.1 GCA_902803585.1 uncultured Ruminococcus sp. | reverse complement strand
TTCCTCACTGCACACGCCTGCTGTCACCTGTGCCTGACAAAGAATGCTTTCTCACCGCAGCCGTTTGAAATTCTGAGTCAGAAACTGAACGAGAGCAGATGGCTGGAGGTTATCAATTTTGCACTGTATGATCTGGAAAGCAACAATCCCCGCATCTTTGACAGCCTGACACAGCTCGTTTTTGAAAAATCAGAGGACATGGCACAGCTCAAAACGATCGTTGAGGGCAATATGTTCGTGTCAAGAGAAAATGCAGCGGCGCTGTGCCGGAATGCTTTCCGGTATACATGGCTCAATCATGAGCAGAGAGAACTGTTAGCGGCGTGTATGGGTACTAATTCCGCCTCGTCTTATGTATTTGCACTGAATGCCAGCTATCGTGAGAGGGCAGAAGCAGCCGCCTTTCTGGAAGCCGATGCGCTGTCATTGGTTTTGTGGCAGTGCAGTGTAGGTCAGTCGCCCTGGCAAAAGGCACAGGCTTTTCTGCGCTCCTCGTCTTCTTTGGCAATGGTGCGTCTGGGTGCGATGATGATAATGGAAATGACGAAATCCATGATGAAGGAAACAATGAAAAATTATTCAGCGTTTATCAGCGAAACCTTTGAACTGACAAATGAATTGCTGATGCTTCTGCAGCACGGTGCCCGCACATGGAAGGATCTGATTTGTGTATCAGCACTTACGAATTTGTGGCTGGTCAGCGGAGAACGTGCCGAAGAAGTAAAAGCTGTGCTGAATGACGAAATGGAAGAGATTGTGATACAGAACATTGCACAGCATCAGAAGCTGTTCAGAGATCTGGCAATAGAGTGTGTGACGGATACCCGCAGCGTAGATTTTAAGACAGCGCTGCAGATGGTCTACACGGTCGGCTCTTTTCCGCTTGACCCTGAAAAGGAACGTCAGCGCAGGGACAGGATTACTGATCCGTTTATCGTCAGCTATTTCCATTTCCTGTATGATAATTTCGCACCCAATAAAAGTTTTGACCGTGTCGCACTGGCAAAGGCACAGCTGCGCTGCGACTGGGATTTTGAAACATTCTCTTCCGCATGGACACAGGATATCTGTGAGGAAATACAGTTCCGGTTTGAGAAAAAATTCCTTGTACGCGAGCGAAGCAGAAGGCACTTTACCGCAGAAAAAGCAGTGATGGAAAGCATTGAGAACTCTTCGGAAGTTTCCAATGTTTTCCCCGCAAGATTGATGATAGAAGATAAAAGTCAGCTTGATATAGAAGAATGCACAAACGTCTTCAAATATTTCTACAGGGGCGACTATAAAAGTGCGGCTGATTTCTGTATCCGTACTCTGGAAATGAAAACAGACTCTACCCGCAGCAACCTCGCGTTCCTGCTGCGTTTTGCCCATCTGAAATGTGATGACCTGACCGGCCATCAGGTGTACAGTATCCCTTTGCTTTTATTTGGCGATGTCGTCAAAAATCGGCCGCAGGCTCTGCTGAATCTGGCACTGTATGAAATTGAACAGGGCAATTATGAAGAAGCGAAAAGGCTGATTCTGCAAATTACCGGCGCGGGCTGGAAAAAGACAGCAGAAGATTTCTGGTATCGTTATTTGTGGAAAAATAACAAGTGTGCAGAGGGTGCGCTGGTTTGTGTGCTGTCTGAAAAGTATGGACAGCAGAGCTTTGAAGAACATGGTGAGATGATGAGGCTTGTCCGACAGAGTTATTCTGCCGCACTGCTGAAAACTTTAGGAATCGGACGCTGACTGTAAGGTGTAAAATCGGGACAATCTCATATGCTGACAGCACAGATATTTATCGAAAAATATTAAAAAATATTTGCAATTACGCAATAAATGTGGTAGAATGATATATATCGTATAGAAAATGCGTGGACTGGAACGCATTGTTTCCCCGTGCGTTCTCAGAGCTTTTTTCATCGTTTTCCCCCGCGTATGAAAGAAAAATTCCTCTGCATTTTCGCTTGTTTTCCTTTGCCGTGAAAGAAATAATGTGGTAGAATGATACCATCGTCAGGGCGAGGAAAACCCATGAGCAATACAGACGACAACATATTCGAGAGGAGAAATGAACGATGGCAAATTTGTTAGATAAGTTAATTCAGGATCTGTTGGATTCCAATGGAGGAGAGGAAACTCCTACCGTAGTCGCACTCAGAGCAAAGCGTGATGAACTGGGCGATGATGTTTCTGAGCAGGAAGCAAGAGATGCAGCACTGTCTGTACTGATGCAGTTCATGCCCACAGACGGCAGTGATGATGCAGGCAGCAGCAGTTCCAGCAGCAGCGATGATGACATCCAGCTGACAAGCAAGGATATTGCCTGCATGGAAGCCACCAAAGCAATGATCGTTGAGTATCTGCATGATGAAGAATGGCATTACAGCACCAGCAGTCTGAGAAAGGACGTATTTATCTTTGAATTCGGATGCACACTGAAGTCCGTCAGCCTGCGCATCAAGATCTATGTAGAGGGCGACCCCAATGTATGCAGAATCGTAGTGTACCTGCCGAGTGCAGATGCAATCTATGCTTATCCGCTGTGTAAGCTGCTGGCAAAGGAGAACTATTCCAAGCGCTTCGGCAGTTTTAAGTATGATGAGCGTGACGGTGAAGTATGCTATGAGTACAGTGTTCTGACAGAGAATGGACTCACGAAGGACGACTTCGAGAGATACCTGAACGCCTGCCTCGGTTCTGCTGCCAACGGTTATGCAGATATCCGCAGATATTGTGTCGGCCGTTTCAAGCGCGCAGAGGTAGATGAGATTCTCGAAAAGGTTAACGACCTCGTTAACGATATCAACGCATAAGCAGGAGGCGGTAGCACTGATCGTACTGCCGCTTTGATTCCGCTGTTTGACTGCCGTGCTTCTCAGACAGTACCGTTCCGGCTTTCTCTGGGCGTACGCTGACAGCAGTTATCCAGCGTGTCAGGCTTTTTTCTGGTCATTTCATACAGCAGTGTAAGACAGCGGTTACTTCGTCTTTTAAACGAGTGGTCGGGGGTTCGAGTCCCTCCCGTCCCATTCAGGGGGCGGTAGCTCAGGGGAAGAGCACTAATGCCGCTGTCGTCCGTTTCTCTGTATGTTGTGATAGGTCTGTCGGGTCGTCCTTCGGCTCGGCGGGCCTTTTTTGTTGAAAAATCACTGTCAAAAGGAGTGAAGCCGATGTCTAAATTCAATACTCCCAATACATCCAAGACAACCAATTTGTCCGGTTATGCTGCTTACAAGATGAACGTCAAGGAGCATCTTGTTACAGCGGTAATGACAACCATGTTCGGTGAGCCGAAATTTTACGGCAGTACCGATACAGAAATTGTCAAACTGGCAACATTATGTGCAAAAGACGAACCGGATTTTCTCTGCAGACTGGCGTGTTATGCCCGTAATGTCAGCAATATGCGTTCTGTCAGCCATGTGCTGACAGCGGTTATCGCCCGCCATGCACACGAATACACCCGCCGTACCGTGCGGAGGGTAGTTGTTCGTGCTGATGATATTACCGAAATCATGGCTTGTTACCTCTCCATGTACGGCAAGCCTTTTCCGAACGCACTCAAGCGTGAAATGGCATCGGTCATTCAGCTTTTTGATGAATATCAGCTGGCAAAATATAACGGCGGCAACAAGAGCATGAAACTGAAAGATGTTTTGCGCATTACACACCCGACACCCAAAAACAAGGAACAGGAAGCCCTTTTCCGCAAGGTGCTGGACCATACTCTGAAAACGCCTTATACATGGGAAACGGAGCTTTCTGCGCGCGGCAATACAAAAGAGGTCTGGAATGAACTGATCGCATCAGGCAAAGTCGGCTATATGGCACTGCTTCGCAATCTGAGGAATATTATCAGCAGCGGTGCAGAAATTGAACCTGTACTGAATGTACTGTCCGACCCTGAACAGGTCAGAAAAAGCCGTCAGCTGCCATTCCGGTTTTTCAGTGCCTACAAAATGCTGCACGCAGAAGGAATGGTAACTGATCGGGTGCATCAGGCGTTGGAACAGGCACTTGCTGTATCTGTCGACAACATGGAAACGATCAGTGGACGTACCCTGATCGCTGTTGACAGTTCCGGTTCGATGGGTAATACTGTTTCCACAAACAGCATTATCCGCTGCTGTGATATTGGCACTTTGATGGGGGCAATGGCAAGCAGAATTTGTGAAGATGCAGTTGTTTGTTACTTTGACCAGTCTGGCTCTTACAGCGGCTTCAAAGATACCAATGAAGGCTATATCATTGCACGTTACGGAAAATATGATTCCATTCTGGATATCTGCATGAATGAAAGCCATGCGGGAGGCGGTACAGATATGTCCCTGCCGATGAAGTTTGCCCTCCATGAAGACAGCGGAAGGAGTATCAGACCGTTTGACCGTGTGATCTATTTCAGCGATAATGAGTGTAATTCGTCGTGGAAAGGCTTGTATGGTACAGTACAGGGTGATGTGGATACTTACCGCAAAAAGTACAATCCGAATTTCTGGGTACATGGTGTCGACCTTCAGGGTTACGGTACACAGCAGTTCCGCGGTGAGGGTTTTAACCTGATTGCAGGCTGGAGCGAGAATGTACTGTCGTTTATCCTGCTGGCAGAAAAGGGTATCGGCACATTGGTAGATACGATTGAGCATTACGCTATTGATTGACGACAGGTAAAGACAAGGCTCCTGCTGTTTCGGCGGCGGGAGTTTTTTTGAGGAAATCTCATGAAAGACAGAATATGTGTGCCTGCTTATTGAAAAAATAAGCAATTTGTGATATAATTCTGGAAAACAACAGGCTATTATGTTTAACCTGAATGGGCAAGAAGTCCCACGCCTCTATAGGTGGGGGAGTATGTCACTAATCATATGGGGGAGATTCCAATGAAATATCTGAAATTCAAAACTGTTTTTCTGGCGGCGCTGACATTGGCTGGCTGTGCAGTGTGGACGGGGCCGGCGGCTGCTGTGTCTGCTGAAAGCACTTCTGTTTCTGCATCCCAAAAGACTGTGATCGTTCTGGATTCCAGTAAGGGCGCAACGGCAGACAGTCTGCAAAAGGCACTGATGAACAGCAATGACCCGAATTACAAAACAAACGGACGGACAGTTATCCGGCTGGTCGGCAATTTTACAATTGACAAAACGATTTCTCTTTACAACGGTGCGGAAATAGATGCCACCAATGCGGTCATTACCGGAAAAAACACCATGCTTTTTGTTTCGTATTCTAAAAGCGGTAATATTATCCGTGGCGGTAAATGGAATCTGGACAGTAATTCGATGCTGATAAAGCTCTCGGCTTCTTCGGACAACCTGCTGCAGTCACTTACCGTAAACGGCGGCTGTTCCACGCAGTACGGCAGCGTCTTTTTGTATAAATCGACCAATACTGTTATCAGAGACTGCCGTTTCAATAAAACGCTGAGTCAGGTAATATGTGTGTACAGCGGTCATGATGTTACAATCCTTAACAATTCCTTCAATCAGGCGGACGGTCACGGTGTATATATTTATGGCGGCTGTAACGATGAAAACGGCAACGTGAGCGATTTAAAGGCCTGGAATATGTCTGTGCTGGGTAATACCGTCAACCATATCAACGGCGACGGCATCAAGTGTGTCCGGTGCGGGAACAACTGCACGATATCCGGAAACATCGTAAAGAATATTACCCTGAACGAAACGCTGGACTATGATCCACTCCGTAATGCCGCCCGTTCCGGTGTGGGAATTATGGTTATGGAGTGCGATGGTATGAAAGTCGGCAGTACCTGCGAGTTTGACGGCAGAACATATTCGGGCAATACGGTGACCAATACGGAAAACTACGGTATGCACGTAAACCTGTGTACCAACACAAAAATTATCAATTCCAGCTTTACCAGAATCGGCACGAATGGTATCCATAACTCTGCTTCTGCGGCTACCATTGTAAAGTTCTGTACTTTTGAGGACTGCGGTGACGTGGGGATTTTCCTGACACCAGGCCCTGTCAGCAGTGTGGCGGAGTACAAGAGAACCGCTAAAAATTCGGTTATCCGCAACAATAAGATCAGTCAGTGCGGCACTATGGGAATTGAACTGTCAAAGACAGCGAATGCTTCTGTCAGCACCAACACAATTGTACGCTGCGGCGACTATGGCATCTATTGTATCGGTGCCAGAAATATTAACATTGTCAACAACGCTACCGGCAATACGAAAGTAAACGACGGTTCCGGCATCGGCTATAACAGTGAATGTTCCGATCTGAAGTTTTCAAATAACAGGAGAATGGAAGTAGTGCTCAACAGAACAGCGTTTTCATTGGGAAAAACTGAAACCTATCAGCTTAAGGCAACGGTGAAGAATGGCACAGACAATACGGTGAACTGGCGTACTTCTGATTCGAAGGTGCTGACAGTTACCACTGCGGGAAAGGTGAAAGCAGTAGGAACAGGAACAGCATGGATTACCGCCCGCTCTGCTGACGGTGTGGAAGCGTCCTGCAAGATTACCGTGAAGAATGCTCCTTCAAGTGTTTCAATGACAAACAGCAGTCTGACTATGGGAGTAGGCGAGAAGTACACCCTTACCTCAAGT
>CADCQO010000164.1 GCA_902803585.1 uncultured Ruminococcus sp. | reverse complement strand
GTCAGTTGCCGTTGTGCTGAATGGTGAAAAGAACGCAATAGACTATATTCCGCAGGGAAATGTTTTGTACGCCGACCGTTTTGATGGTCATATACTGCAGCCATATGGATCTGTTATTTATGAAATCTGACGACAACAAAAAGTTATCTCTTCTGCATCTGACATGGCCGCTTTTAATTGAAATGCTGCTTATGATGATGCTGGGATTTGTAGATGTTTATGTGCTGAGCCGCTATGATGATCTGGCAGCTTCCGGCATCAATACTGCTAATCAGGCAATATCTGTTCTGACAATTGTTTTTACAGTTTTTTCGAGTGCCGGCGGCATTTTAATATCGCAGTATCTCGGTGCCGGACAGAGAAAGGAAGCCTCCCGTACAGCGGCATTGTCCATCGTATTGCATCTGATAGCAGGTTTGCTGATTAGTTTGGTGCTGTTATTTTTCAGCGAGCCAATTTTGGAGTTTATCGGTGCGAAAGGACAGGTACTTGATTTTGCCCGACAATATCTTTCAATTGTCGGTGGGTTTATGTTTTTTCAGGCTGTTCTGAATGCAATGTCGGTCATTATCCGCAGTCATGGAATGACCAGACAGCCGATGTTTGTAATGGCAGGCATGAACCTGATTAACACGGTTCTGGATATTTTGTTGGTATCAGGAATGTGTGGGCTTCCGAGAATGGGAACAGCAGGAGCGGCGGTTGCTACTGTTATCAGCCGTGTTCTGGGAACAGTGGTAATGGTATTTTTATTGTTCCGCAAAGTAGAGCAGCCGTCAGTTTTTCGCTTACTCCTGCCTTTTCCCCGCAGGGAGCTGGGTGTATTTTTTAAATTAGGGCTGCCTGCCGCACTTGAAACTTTTCTTTATAACCTTTCCCAGCTGGTCATTACATCAATTGTGCTGAACTGTCTGAGCGAACACG
This sequence comes from uncultured Ruminococcus sp., assembly GCA_902803585.1. Classification (GTDB taxonomy): domain Bacteria; phylum Bacillota; class Clostridia; order Oscillospirales; family Acutalibacteraceae; genus UBA1213. The sequence continues at coordinate 16,987 of CADCQO010000164.1, read as the reverse complement.
AATTAATTGCCAAAACCTACATACAAAATATCACCTTCCTTTTCTATATTTTTTCTGTGTCAGTCGGTCAGGCTTCACAGATTATTATCGGGCATCGTGTTGGTGCAGGTGAATATAAAATAGCCCGTCAGCAAGGTTTCCGTTCTTACCGTATCGCCTTGACAGTGGCATTAACCGTTTCTCTTATCGGTATTTTTCTGCGTGTACCGCTGATTTCTCTTTTTACGTCAGACAGTGCCGTTATTTCTTTGACAGCAGGCATTTTCCTCATCAATTTTTTTCTGGAATTCGGACGTACTACCAATCTTGTACTGATTGCCTGTCTGCGCGGCGCAGGAGACGTTTTTTATCCTACTGCCTGTGCCGTTTTTTCCAACTGGCTGCTGAGTGTAGCAGGTTCTTATTTGCTGGCGGTTGTCTGCGGATTTGGCATTTACGGACTATGGATTGCACTGGCGGCCGATGAATGTTTTCGCGGGCTGCTTATGATTCATCGCTGGCGCGGTACCAAGTGGCAGAAAAAAGTTCTGGGACATTCCTGACAATATTTTTACAACAAAAAACACAGACCGGATACCCGTCCAAAAGGAGGGAGTCCGGTCTGTATCTGATTACGACAAACATATCTTACGGCGGAACAAAACCACATTTCCGCAGGAGTTATCAGACACTATCTTTTGCTGCGTCGCGCAGAGCCTTCTGAAGCCAGACAACACTGATATCAATGGCCAGATAAAGACTCGGCTTTTCACTGGTTTTAACAATAGCCCTTCTGGGACTAATGTTAGGATTGGTATTAATCAGCTGAACGCTGACTTTGTCTGCCATCTGCATATCATTGACAGTCTGCTGCGATTTGATTGTCATTTTGATGACAAAAGGGTCTTTCATATCGCCGTAATACAGCGTATTGCCGCAGCGGACCAACGGTTTACCCTTGTACTGAAAAAAGGATGTTTCAGCCATGATTTGCCTCCTTATGCTGCAATGTTGAAGAGAATGTGTTCTTATGATTTCAGGTAGCTTTTCAGCAGTACCTCCAACAAATCATCTCTGTCGATTTTACGAATCAGACTTCTCGCATTATTATGAGTGGTGATATAAGTCGGATCCTCAGACAAAATATAACCAACGATCTGGCTGATCGGGTTGTAGCCTTTTTCCTCCAGTGCCTGATAAACAGTTGTCAGAATTGTGCGGATGCTTTCATCACGATTGTCCGTAAGAGAAAAAATCATTGTCTTATCATGCATCTCTATACCACCTCCATATTAGATATCTTAACATATTTATCGGAAAATTACAATAGAATTTAGACGAAATTTATGTGAAAACGTGTATTTTTATTTTACAGCGGCAAATACAGGCTAAAAAAGAGGACTATTGCATCTTGATGCTGACGTTTTTCTCACTCAGACGGGCGGTAATTTTGTCAAGAATTTCCTGTACCTCAGCAGAGGACAGTGTTCTTTCAGCAGAAGAGAATACAAAACGTACGGTGATACGGTGGATCGTTTCCGTATCATAAGTATCAACGATGCTGACATTTTTCAGCAGCTCGCCGCCTTCTGTCTGCCAGCATGCTCTCAAGTCACCAAAAAGAAGATTTTCCGGCATATCCAGACTGAGGTCATACTCAATAGACGGATACTTTGACGGTTCTTCATAAACAATGCCATAATCTTCTGAAGCAGCGAACAGATCAATATCAATTTCCGCAAAGACAACAGCAGCTTTTTTGTCGATATTCTTGCTGACAACAGGATGCGCAATGCCGATAATGCCTATTTCTGTGCCATTGAGGAAAATCTTGTTGAGGTTAACAGGGTGTTCATAGTCATGTGTCGGCTCAGCAGCTGCAAAGGTCAGTTCACTATGTTTGATGTCCAGTGCCAGAGCAGCAAGAATATCTCTCATACGGAAATAAAGTGTACGAACATCATCGTTTTTGCTGAAAAGGGTAACAGCAAGCTTTTTATGCTCAATACACAGATTATTTTCGTCCAGTCCGCTGACAGTTCGGCCGATTTCAAAAATACCGAAAGAAGGTGCATAGGACACATTGGTTTTGACCTGACAGAGCTGTGTAGGAATGATAGAATGGCGCAGTGTTTCGATGTTGGGATTTGTAGCATTAGCCAGTCTGACATTCGGTTCGATAGCAATACCAAGTGCTTTCAGTTCATCGTTATATGCCCACACATAAGAATGTACTTCATGAAGTGCAAACTTTTTGACAAGCATATCCTTGATTTTCTCTTCATTGGTTTTAACAGTTGTCATGCGGACAGGATAGAGGGGAGAACGGGTTGTATTGACTTCAAAGTTATCGTAACCATAGATACGGGTAATTTCCTCAATAATATCGGCGTTCATGGTAACGTCCTTTGTAATACGCCAGGAAGGAACGTCTACAGTAAAGTTTTCACCGTCCAGAGCGACCTTGAATCCCAGACCGGTAAGTGTTTTGACGATCGTGCCGCTGTCGATGGTAATGCCTGTATAGCGGTCAACAAAATGCTGGTCAAAGTGCAGAGTAACCGGCGGAAACTTAACAGCATATTCATCTGTCAAACGGGAAACGACTTTGACACCGCCGTCATACTTTTTAAGCAGATAGAGAAAACGGCCGATAGCCGGAACAGTCATTTCAGGATCAAGACTCTTTTCGTAACGCATAGAAGCGTCCGTTCTGTGGGACAGGCGAACGGTAGATTTTCTGATAGAAGCAGCATCGAAGGTAGCTGATTCAAGCGTGAGAGTCGTAGTGTCGTCTACAATTTCAGAATCCAGACCACCCATAATACCGGCAATGGCAACGGGCGTGTTGTCGTTGCAGATCATCAGGGTATTTTCATCAACATTTCTGTCTACGCCGTCAAGTGTGCGGAAGGTGAAAGGAGCATCAAAACGTTTGATACGGATTTTTTCGACTTTGCGGGCATCAAAAGCGTGCATCGGCTGACCCATCTCAAGCATGAGATAGTTAGTAAGGTCAGCAAGATAATTGATGGCCCTCATACCGCAGTAATACAAACGGATACGGATATTTACAGGGCTTACGGTACGGCTGATATTCTCCACTTTAATAGTGCTGTAACGCTTGCAAAGGGTATCTTCAATTTTCATGTCAACAGACGGCAGGCTGTCATAAACAGTCAGATCATCTGTTGTCAGAGTTTTCAGTTCCCTTCCGGCAAGAGCGGCAAACTCTCTCGCCATACCATAATGTCCCCACAAGTCAGGACGGTTTGTCAGGGATTTATTATCCACTTCAAAGATAATATCATCGACAGCATACAGCTTTTTGATGTCAGTTCCGAGCGGTACATCATCTGTAATATCCATAATGCCGGAATGATCGTCACTAATGCCGATTTCCGCTTCACTGCAGCACATACCGCAGGAAGTATAGCCGGCCAGCTCTCTGGGGGCAATAGTTATTTCACCAACCTGCGCTCCCAACTGAGCAAAGGCGGTTTTCATGCCGACACGCACATTTGGCGCACCGCAGACAACGTCCGTCAGTTCACCGCTGCCGGTATCGACTTTCAGCAGGTGCAGTTTTTTGGATTTCGGGTGTTCTTCAACAGACTTGATTTCAGCGACAACAACGCCGGAAATATCGCTTCCCTTAAAGAAAATTTCGTTCTCTACTTCGGCAGTTGAGAGAGAAAAACGGTGTATCAGATCGAGTTTATCCAATCCGCTCAGGTCTACAAAATCCTCGATCCAGTTCATTGATAACAGCATAGTTCATATCCTCCCTTATTCATCATCGGTAAACTGTGACAGCGCTTTCAGACTGCCGCTGTTCAGATCTCTGATGTCCTTGATGCCGTATTTCATCATAGCCAGTCTTGTCAGTCCCAGACCAAAGGCAAATCCTGTGTATTGATCAGGGTCAATACCGCCCTCACGCAGAACATTGGGGTGAATCATACCACAGGGGCAAAGTTCCAGCCAGCCGCTGTGCTTGCAGGAGGGACAGCCAGTACCGCCGCAGATCAGACAGCTGATGTCCAGTTCAAAGCCGGGTTCTACGAAGGGGAAGAAGCCCGGACGCAAACGTACCTTAATATCCTTGCGGAAAACTTCAGAAAGCATGGTTTTCATAAAGTAAATCAGGTTAGAGATAGAAATATCCTTGTCTACCATCATGCCTTCCATCTGGAAAAAGGTATTTTCATGACACGCATCGGTTGCTTCGTTACGGAAACAGCGGCCGGGGAAAATAGCACGGATAGGCGTACCGTTTTCGATCAGTGCCGGACCATATTTGCGGAGAATCGCATTCTGTGCCGCTGAGGTCTGTGATTTGAGAAGCTGACCATTCTCAAGATAATAGGTATCCTGCATATCTCTGGCGGGGTGATGTTTGGGAATATTAAGTGACTCGAAGCACTCATAATCCGTTACTACTTCGGAATAGTCCTCTACTGTAAAACCCATAGATTTGAAAATAGTTTCGCACTGTCTTTGAACCAGTGTAATGGGGTGATAAGAACCGCACTCACAGGCAGCAGGCACCGAAATGTCAAAAGCGGGCATTGACTTAATTTCCATTTCAATCTGCTGCTTTTTCAGTTCCGCAGTACGTTTTTCGATCTCTGCCGCTGCAAATTCCTTAAGTTTGTTGACATCCGCGCCGAAAGCCTTTTTTTCTTCGGCTGTCAGGTCCTTCATACCTTTCAATAAAGCGGTAATGCTGCCCTTTTTACCGAGATAGCTGACCCTGACGGAATCCAGTCCGGTCAGGTCTGTGGTTTCAGAAAGCCTGCTTTCAAATTCGGCTTTCAGCTTTAAAATTCGTTCGTCCATAATTGACCTCCGATTAAAATAGATTTTGATGAAATAAAACGTCCCCGCGCTTTTACACGCAGGGACGAACATTTATCCGTGGTACCACCCTGATTTCTGTCTTGCGACAGACACTCATCAGTGTATAACGGCACTGCCCGTCACCGCTTACTGTTGTTCAGCGGCACCGCTCCAAAGTGAACTTCACCAGATTCCTGTCAACCGCTTCCAGCCATTGGCGGTATTCTCTGCAGACACAGAACATTGGTTACTCTCTTTATCCCAGCGTTTATGTATTCTGTTATTCAGGTCTGTCCTGCCATTTCAGGCAAACCTGATGTTTTTTGGCTTGCATATTATTGCGTCCAAGACCTGCTATACCATATCTTTAATACTATTTCAATGTGCTTTTTTGTATCTTATGCAGCCGTACGCCGCTTATTATAGCACATTTTATAGCAGAGTGGCAAGAGAAAAACGTAAAATTTCTGATGCTTATTTTTTACTCTTCAGAAGAATCGTTCAATTCACTTTCCAATTTCTCTATATTTTCAGTTGCACCGTTCCAGGTAGAGAAGCATTCACTGATTTCTGTTGCATTGGGATTTCTGCTCCATGTAACGTGACTTTTTACAATCTTTGCAGGATTGCCGGCAGCTACAGTATAATCAGGAATTTGACCCTTGAAGGTAGAATTTGCTCCGATAATACAAGAATTGCCGATAGAAGCTCTGTTCAGAATACATGCTCCCGAACCCACCCAGACATGTTTACCGAGCGTGATAGTTCCTTTTGGGTCATCGTCCAGATACAGATTGGTACGCCGGCCGGTATCCAGATCAAAAATAGCGTGACCATCCCCGCTGAACATCAGGATATTATAGGAGAACATACAATCATCTCCGATGGTTACTTTGTTGTACTCCGAAATCGAAATTTTTACATTATCTCCGAAGCTTACACCGTTACCGATAGACAATACGCCGTTGTCATGGATAAAAATACGGCCGCCGATGGTGGATTTACAATTCTGTCCGACTGTTGCTCTGGCACCGCCGCGGCCGAACAAACGGATCAGCATATCTCCTTTAAAGCCGTCATCTACATATACATAGGAATCTGTGACCAATTTACCTAGCACAACACGGCAGCCTCCCGCATGGACAAAGTTACCGTAAGGGTCTTTGTAATCAGGGGAAAAAGGGCGAATGATAGTATTTTTTCTGTGAAGAAATATATAATCCTTGTATTCAGCAAATTTCATACCCTTAAATTGTTTTTTGATATGTTGTGAAGGCTGTTCTTTTGTTACGATAATATAATATTGTTCTGCTTTCTCTGCCAGATCCTCTAACAATATTCTTTTGCTGTGGGCTTTTTTAGGCACAGCAGTCACATAGCATTCCACCGACAAATTGTACTCTTCCTGCAAAAAGTGTTCAAAGCTCGGGTTTTCACCCCAAAATACAATTTTTCGATTACGAAGATGTTGCTGGATGATACGCACAGTGTTTCGGAAAACCCGCATTATTGATTCATTCATTGTATGTCCTCCTGTCAGCCAATAGAATTTTCTTTTACAATAATTTCTCTTATTATAGCATGGCTTTGTTCATACTTCAAGTATCAGTTAAAGGAGAAACAGGGGAATGCCGTTGGAAGGAAAACAGAATAGCTGCATCAAAAATTTTCCGGTGATATCCTGACATATACGAAAAAAAGCTGCCGGCAAACAATACGTCTGCGGCAGCTCAGGGGCAGTATTTAACGGCTGCAGGTAAAGTCAGAAATGTGTGTATCAAAACATACGGAGTCTACCGCTGTGCCAGTAGATTTTTTATACACTACAATGTTCAGACCACGGTTGTTGACAGCGTAGTCCTTGCCATTGATATTGATGACGGCAAGATTGCCATTATGATAGACACGGCTTTCAGCATGAACCGTGTGTTTGCCCACTTTTGCATTATAGACAATCGGTGCATCATCTGTTCCCAGCTGCTCAAAGATGACTTTTCCGCCGTTGATAGCAGCAATATAACTATGACCGTGCTGACCTTCCAGATTAACCTGCAGACCAAGTGACTGCAATGATGCAGAAATAAATGAGTTCAAAGCCAGTCCTGAGGTATCCTTGACAGCAATGATAATAAGATTGCCGGACATATTGTTTTTCAGTGTGTCCAGATAATCAATGATATCCGTTTTCTCAGAAATATTGTCAGAAAGGTTTGCTGTCATATTCAAAATCAGGTCTTTCAGATTACGGATCGTCTTTTCCTGTTCTGCAATCAGGTTCCGCATAAGGTCATATTCTGTCATAGCAGCGATCTTTGGTGCAGCGAGGGCATTTTTCAGCCACTTCATGCATCTTTTTCTTTCCTTTGCCAGTGTCTTATATACAGCATTATAATCAATCGGCTGCATAAAACGTTCATCATTCAGTTCGCTGATGTCATTCAGCAGACGATCTTCCAGATGCAGCATTTTGGCAATGGAGTAGAAGCGGGCTGCTCCCCGCTTTTCGTTAACGATTGCAACGAAAGGTTTACGCATCAGAATGGCAAAGCACATACCATGAAATGAATCTGTTACAAAGAAATCGCAGTCAGCAATACTTTGCAGGCGTTCCTCTGTTTTGAGCGGCCCTTTATAAAGATCGCCCAGCACTGCAACGTAAGAATCCGGACGGACATACTCAGAGAATACTTCGCAGTCACCGCCGACCTGCTCTTTGAAATGGCGCAGAACAGCCGCTTTTTCTTCTGTGGGATCAAGAATATACGAGCTGACATACTTTTCAGGTGTCTGACGGGTACAACGGTCAATCAGTACCTGATAATGTTTGGGATCACAAAGGAATACCGGATCCAGTACCCATTCAGGTTTTGAAAGTCCATAAACTTCCTGTGCTGTTTTCACCCCGCTGTCCTCACGGCAGGAAAAATGGTCAAAGCGCTGTAAATAGAACGCCAGTTCACTGTGAATTTTCGGATTGCCCAGTGTACGGCCGAAGGAAGCAGAATAAGCGATTTTCTTCTTTGTGTCGCTTACCCAGTCAAGAGAAGTATACTTGTCCAGAGCCGTATACAGATTGAAGTTGAACAGCTTATCCGAACCAACCATGAACATATCGCACCTATCGTTCAGAACATTTCTCATTTCATCACGGTCACGATAAGATGGTGCCATTGCATAATCAGGGTAGAGGGGAGCAATATGGATTTTGGGATAGAATTCCTTTACACGTTCAATATTTTTAGCGGTTTTGGGACGTTCGATCATGAGAGTAGAGTAGCCCATATCTTCCAGTACATGATAAAGGGCATAATGAGTCAGCGCACCCCCGAAATTGATTGCATAGTAATTGACACACAGACCCACATCGTAATGCTTTTTATCAACCATGCTGACACTTTCCGCAAGCGTGTGGTTCTGATGCAGCTGCATAAATCTGTCACGGCCGGCACCAGCGGGATAAAGTGCACGCACACGGTTTTTCTTGATATCTTTTGCAGAGATTTTTACCGTTTTGCGTTTGGAAAGACGGTGCTTAATGGAATCAAAGAGCTGGCGTCCCTGCGAATTATTGATAAACACCATAGAAGTGCCGAGTTTGTCTGTCATGCCCGGTTCCAACTCCTGAATGCCCCAGAAGTCGCCAATGGAAAGATCGCCCTGACGGGGGAAAGCACAGAACAAACAATCAGAACAGGACAAACGCAGCGCAATTTTATTATGGAATGCTTTTTCAAAGGGATCATTCTCTTTAAGACTGCTTTCATAGACAGCACCATTATCAAACTCAATACGGATAAAGGTACTGCTGCGCCAGCCGTGACGTTCTTTATCACGGAAAATAATGTTAGTAGGCTTAGGAGGTTCACTGTTTTCCTTGCAGACAGCCGGAGAAGCAGCAATTTCGCTGATATAGTCTTTCAGTAATTTCTGTGAAGGAACACCATGACACAGAATATCCACGACATACAGATTTTCATAGCTTTTATGCAGGAAAGCCTTCAGACCTGCCACCTGACATGGCGTACCGGTAAAGAGAACAATTTTATCCTCTTCCAGCAGTTTTTTGACATCACGATACAGCAGGTTGATATTGCTCTGGGCATACTTTGCTTTGCGCAGTGCAGCCAGATCATCTGTATTGTTTACGATACGATGCACAACCTGCATATTTTCACCGTCAAAAGCTGCACCGCATACATAACCGCCCAATTCGAGAATTTTTTCTGCAAGTACTGTAAACATTCCGCCGGAAGAACTCTGTAACCGGATTTCATTCTGTGCTATAGCGGCATAGATTTCCGGCTGAAGAGCATTGTTCATGGTGGTGCAGACAGCAGGACAGGTATTGACACACTTTTTACAGTGTATACATTTATCTGCATCAACCTGCGGCATAATGAACCCGTCACGGTTCGGCTGCATGGTAATAGCGTCGACAGGGCAGACATTCATACAAGCGGAACAGCCCGTACAAACAGCTTCAGGTACACCCGCAACAGTATCAGGATCCAGTCCTTCCATCTTTTTGTTCCGGACGGACTTTGTTTCTGTCTTGTCAGAAGGCACTTTTTTTTCGGAAGAAATAGCATTTTTCAGCCAGTCATAGGATTCTTTAGCCTTTTCGTCGATGATAGCCCATACTTTTTCATAGTCGATTTTCTGCGCCAGAATATCACGGATACGCTTTTCGATTACTTCGGGAGAAATATCTTCCTGATCAATATTGATCATTCTGTTTTCCAGTCCGATAGTAGAAAGCAGTGTACGGAAACGTGCAAGGCTTTGTCCCTGATTAACGATACAAACAAACGGACGGCCGAAGATAATAGAGAAACACAGACCATGAAAAGAGTCACCAACATAACATTCTGTATTCTGGAAATATTTCAGCCAGTCCTCTACACTGGGATTTTGAATAGCGGGCAGACCTGTTTTTTTGGTGAAGTTTTCAGGATTATTGGGATTTGGCAGACAGCGATATTCGTAGCCAAGAATTTCAGCAATTTTCAGAAACAGCTGCGCCTTGGTCTCACCAGGGCCAAGATAGTAGCTGCAGATATACTTTTTATCTTCCTGTACAGAAGAATTAGCCGCCAGATCATGATAAACCTGTCTTTTGCAAAGAAATACAGGATCCATGATCTTATCAGCGTCACAATGGAAGATATCACGGCAGATAGCGACAGCCTCATCCTCACGCACACCGATATAGTCGAATTTTTGCATGAAATGTTCCGACCACATTCTGTCTTCTTCCGGACCTTCATAACCAGAACCAAAGGAACTTGCCATAGCAATTTTCTTTTTGTCATCGTTGACGAAGTCCAGGAAGAAAAACTGCCCCGCCTCACGTCCGCAGATCTGATAGTGCCACACGACATCAGAACCGACAATAAATGTATCGCAGCTTTTGTTCAGCACTTTATAATCCATTGAGCTGTGATAGCATTGAGTTACATTATTTTCACAGTACTTATAAATAAAGCGGTTGGCAACTGTATTCTTTTCGGCATACTTTGGTCTCCACAATACCTCTGGTTTATTAACCATCAAAGCACTATATCCCATGCTTCTGACAACATCATAAAGGGCGTAATAGGTGAGGATCGAACCGTAATTCAATCCGAACCAAAGACCCACAATACCAATATCATGATGGGTATCTTCGGCTCTTACAATCATTTCCTTGTTTTCGGTAGTTTCAGGATTGTTCATACTTACAACTCCCTTAGCTTATTTTTTGGTACTCAAATATCCAGATACTTCTTCCAGAAGCGGATATTCATCATCTCTTCCCGCCTATCATAATAACTCTTGACGGTCTTACGATATTTCCAGCAGGATTTCACGCGGATTTTCCACAGCTTATATAACAGACGCAGGGTTTCCTTGATGCTCTTTTCGGTAACGAAAGCCTTTCTGCTGCAATAGTCATAGTTCAAGGCCTTCTGTACACGATAGAAATTGACCGGTCTTGCAGTAAAGGTAGGTGCAACAACAGGCGGTGCATCATCGGATCTTTTTTTGCTGGGCAGCATAATACCGTTAGCAGTAAATTTCCGCCAGATACGGGTTCTTTTCTTCGGTTCAGGCATACGGCAGGCCTGTTCATAAGCAGGGTAACTGAACGGAACGGGAAGATCGTTGATATCCTGCAGTTTATAGCCTCGTCCCATAATACTTTTATGAAGTGCTTCACCGTCCTGCGCCATCAGCCAGTCAATACCATTATAAAAATCGTTTACGCCGTCCATCAGCAATTCAGCGTTTTTATAGCGGTAATATATCAGCTCACGCTTTACCTGTTCGGAAAGGTCACGGATAAAATGTTTTCTTTTGTATCTGAGATTGTGAATGGAGTTGTCGATCAGACGATTACGGAAAATATAGTAATACATCGAAGAGGCATATTTGTTTTCAAACGGTTCATGCCATACACAGATACCATTCATAAGAATCAGATGTTTCAGGTTTCTCAGACCATATTCAACATCATCGCCGCGAATAAAAATGGGCAGGGGAAGGTTGCTTTCAGAGATGACTGAAGCCGGAAAAGCACAATACCACCACGCATTGAACTCGGTTTTTTCTTCAAACTCATTATACAGGCAGGCTTCCACCTCCAGAAGGTTCAGACCTGATTTATGGGAGATCAGATAACCCTTGTTCCAACGCGCGCCCGCTTCTGTCTGAATATACTGTTTGTCCAGACGCAGCATAGCACCGCCCACGAAAGCGTCCTGATATTCATCTTTCAGAAGCGAGAGAATGACAAAGGTACGGAAAATAGAATCAGGATTGATGATAACATCATCGTCCATAACCAGTACATGAGTAATATTGTGTTCCTTACGGCAGTTGAGTATTTCAATCATACCTCTCGTAAAGCCGCCGGCACCGCCTGTGTTTTTGTTTGTAAACAGATGCACTTTATCACACAGACGCACATCATCGGGATTGAGGGTTTTTGCGTTATCGGAAATAAAAATCTCCAGTCCGTTATACAGTTCGGAATCAGGATTATTCAGAAAACAGTCATACAGTTCCCGAACATTCTTTGTTACAAAGACTTCACGCTTGAAAGTGCAAATGTCAAGGGCAATTTTTACCGGACGAATCTGTTCAGCGGTTACCTCGCCGTCATACCAGCCATCATAAAGAGAGCCGATATCGCACAGGCAAAGCAGCTGGAAACAGAACATACCACTGTTGGATTCTGTATCGAAAGGAAAAGAGTAGGTTCCTTCTACGCCCGGTTCACCGAAAGTTTCCTCGTGCAGAAATTTTGTCATTGTGCCATCGAGATTTTTTTCTTTCCGCATTAATGTGATACGGAACTGTCCATTAACGTGGAGAAAGATGCGTATTTTCTTTACTTTGGTGTATTTAAACCATTTTTCTGCCGAACAGCCGTTAAAGTAGGTGTCAAAAACGATAGAGGAATTGAGGGACATATTGAGATAGTCCTTGTCCCAGGTAAAATCAATATTTCCGTTGCGGCGGAAATACATTTTTTCTTCCGTACAAATACCGGTCTGCGGAAAAAGCAGGCTTTGCAGTTTCATTTGATACACTCCTATTTATACATCAATGGTTGTTGGAATTCTGACCCTTTCATTGTAGCATTATTATAAAAACAAATCAAGTTTTTGTCTGAAAATACGGCTATTTATTTTTTGAGAAAAAAAATACCCCTTTTTACTTTTTTTGGTTGTTTTGATGTGGCGGATCAGCAACCCATTTTTACTGCACAGCAGATCGTACACTGACCGCTGCATTTCAGGCACCTAATGACTTTGTCCGGACGGATTCCGTGAATGCTGTGTCAGATTCCTTGATTTTTACAATAACGCGTTTTCGTTATACTGGCAAGACGTTGCAAATCCTTGTGCAATACGCTATAATAATCGGGGCGGACATTACATATCATTCCAAAGGAGAGGAAAGAACATGACATATCAGGAAGCCATAGAGGCGATCAATTCTTTGCTGGTGTTCGGCAGTCAGCCGGGATTAGAACGGGTCAGCGAACTGGTGAAGCGGATTGGTTCACCCGATCATCAGCTTCGTTTTGTCCATGTAGCAGGCACGAACGGCAAAGGTTCGGTCTGTGCGTATTTATCAAGTATTCTTCAGCAGGCAGGCTGCAAAACAGGCTTGTTTATTTCTCCCTATGTGCTGGAATTCCGTGAACGTTTTCAAATCAACGGTGAGATGATTCCAAAGGAAACATTAGCAGCGATTGTCAGTGAAATTTTTCCTGTTGTGCAGGAAATGAAAGAAGAAGGCAAGATCATTACAGAATTTGAAATGGTGCTGGCAGCAGCGCTAAAGTGGTATGCACAGGAAAATTGTGATATCGTTGTTTTGGAAACAGGTCTGGGCGGACGTTTTGATGCCACCAACATCATCGACACGCCGCTTGCTTCTGTCATTATGTCCATTTCTCTTGACCATACAGCTATTCTCGGAGATACCTACGAAAAAATTGCTTTTGAGAAATGCGGCATCATCAAGGAAGGCGGCAAAACAATCCTGTATGGTGAACAGCCAGAAGGGGTAAAAGAGGTGGTACAGCGTATTGCTGCAGACAGACATAATGAACTGACGATTGCCGAAATCAGTACGGTAAAGCCCCTGCATACAGGATTGACAGGTTCGGTTTTCACTTTTGAATCAGAAGATTGGAACGGAGGGGAACGAGCAGTTTTTTCGATACCGCTGATTGGTGCGCATCAGTTTAAAAATGCTGTCACAGCCCTGCATACTGTTATTGCTCTGAGAAAGCAGGGCGTTGATATTTCAGATGAAGCTGTCCGTCAGGGATTGCAGAGAGTATCTTTTCCTGCCCGTCTGGAGCTTCTGAAAAACGACCCTGTGGTTTTGCTGGACGGGGCACATAATCCCGGCGGAGCCGCAGCTCTGGCAAGTGCAGTGAATACCTACCTGAGCGGAAATCATAAAATTGCGGTTGTAGGTATGCTGGCAGACAAGGACGTACATACCGCTTTGTCGCTGCTGATACCGTTGTTTGACAGCGTGATTGCCGTTGCACCGCCCAATCCAAGAGCGATGTCAGCCAAAAATCTTGCTGCAGAAGCGTCTGTTTATCATATACCGACAGAAGCGGCAGAAGATTATGCAGAGGCTTACCGCAAGGCGTTAAAACTTGCCCATGAAAATGATCCGCCTGCTGCAATAGTGGTTTTTGGCTCTTTGTACCTTGCATCAGAAATGCGGCGCATTATTTTACAGGAAAGTGATACACAGGCGGATAAGATTTGAAATATAAAAATAATTCACATTCCAGAGAATGACAGATATCGCTTTTTTCCTCGCTATGTTTGTGATATAAAGGAAGTAACAACGATTTTTGCAGCATTGAAGGAGGACATACTCATGACAACCATGATGACCCACGCAGAACAATCTTACAATATTCTTTGTGATGTGCTGAACCGCAACGATATTCCCTATGAAGTAATAGACGGCCCCTGTGTTGCCTGTTCCGTCAGCGGCAGGGAGGGCGATATCCGCCTCACGTTTACCGTAGACCATTCCAAAATGCTTATCACACTTTATGCGCCGACTGTCCGGTACATTCCACAGGAGCGTATTCCTGACGCTTCTCTGGCAGTGTGTATACTGAACCATCAATTGTCAGATGGTGCTTTTTGTGTAGATCTTGCTGACAGTTTGCTTTATTTCAAACTGACAGTCAGTTTCTACAACAGCGAACCCTCAGAAGACACTTTTTCCTATATGCTTTCCGTTGCCGCTGATACCGTTGACCGTTACCGTCAGCGTCTGCAGGCGGTCATCAGCGGATAGACCGTATCCGTCCCGGCAGATAATGCAAAGCTCCAACATAAGTTGAGCGGTCTTTTTGGACAGGGAAACTCATATACTGGTAGCAGAATATGAGTAAAGGGGCGGTGCATTTGTATTGGATCGTTAAGAAGCAAACATTGGCAGCAGCCATTTCCTGTGTATTGGTGCTGTGTATGGCGGTAATTGTGGGAACAGGACTTTCAAGACATGACGCAGTACCCACAGCAGCGGAAAGCGATAACTGGGGACTGAATTTTCACACAACCGACGGTATTCCGACAGGCAATACCTCCCAGAAAGAACTGGAACAGTATAACGCTGTCTATATCGGTGATACTTCGGAAAAAACAATTTACCTGACATTTGATGCAGGTTATGAAAATGGTTATACTGCCGGAATACTTGAAACACTCAAAAAGCATCATGTCAAAGCTGCTTTCTTTCTGGTTGGAAATTACATCAAAACCTCGCCTGATTTAGTCAGGCAAATGGTAACAGACGGACATATTGTTGGCAATCATACCATGACCCACCCCGACATGGGTGCAATAGCAGAAGAAGACGCTTTTCGTCAGGAACTGGAGGGATTGGAACAGATCTATCAGGATACCACAGGACAGGAGCTGCCGAAATTCTACCGTCCGCCGCAGGGCAAATTCAGCATCAGTAATCTGAAAATGGCGCAAAAGCTGGGATACACAACAGTCTTCTGGAGTCTGGCATATGCTGATTGGCTGAATGACCAGCAGCCAACACATGAAGAAGCCTTTGACAAACTGCTGCCGAGAATCCATAATGGTGCTGTTGTACTGCTGCACAGTACTTCTCAGACAAACTGTGAAATTCTCGATGAGCTTCTGACCAGATGGGAAGAGATGGGTTACCGTTTCGGTACATTGGACGAACTGAACCAAAATAAAAATACTTCACAATAATTCAAAAGTGAGAGGATGTTGAAATGAAACAAACTACTTCGGGCGGTCTGCTGCCGCTTCTGAAAAAGCATTATTTGCTCATAGGCGGGGCGCTGTTTTTCGTTATCGGTACAGTCATACGCTTTTTACTGCGTGATCTGCCCTCAGGGGATTCCACCTTGTTTTTGGTGCCCTGGTATCACGAAATACAGGACGGCGGCGGGCTGCAGTATCTCGGACATCAGGTAGGGGATTATAACATTCTCTATCAGACGCTCATTGCACTGTTTACGTACCTTCCGCTCCAACCGCTCCACGCTTACAAACTGTTTTCCTGCTGTTTTGATGTACTGTTGGCACTGCTGACGGCGTGGATTGTTTATCGTGTAAGTGAACAGCGTCCGGAACTGTGTGCGCTGGCAGCGTTCACAATGATATATTTGTCACCGATTGTCTGTATCAATTCAGCATGGTGGGCACAGTGCGATGCTATCTATACCTTTTTTGGTCTTGCCGCCTTATATTTATTGTCAAAGAAACAGGATCTGACCGCTTTTCTGCTTTATGGTGTTTCCATGACCTTCAAGCTGCAGGCGATTTTTCTTATGCCGGTTATGCTTTTTGTGGTATTTTGCCGTAAAAAGCGGCATTTGTTCTATGTACTGCTGATTCCTGCGGTAATGGTCATCCTGAGCAGTGCAGGTTTAGCGGCAGGACGCAGGATAACGGACGTTTTTTCTATCTATCTGAACCAGACATCAAGCTATCATGCAGTAGCTCTCAATTATCCTTCCGTCTGGGGGCTGCTTTCAGACACAGGACATCTGATTAACTACTTTTCAGGACACGAGGCGGTGTCCGCTGAACAGCTCTATGATTTCATCAAATATCCTGCTATTCTGATAACAGGGGCAGCGTTGGCTGTGCTGATGCTGTTATGGCTGAAAAAGAAAGCTGTGATTGACCTGAAGAGTATTTTGATGATGGCATTTCTTCTGTGCTATACCTGCGTGATTTTCCTTCCGAGTATGCACGAAAGATACGGTTATGTGTACGAGATATTAGCGCTGATTATCGCTTTTTTCAATCGCAGAACGATTTCTCTTGTGATCATCATGTACTGTGTGACGCTTATCACCTATATTCATTTTCTTTCGGATAATTATTTTGTACCGATTTCGATACTTTCCGTCATCAACATAGTTATCTATATCCTGTATATACGGTGGATACATCAGGCACTTTTTCCAAAAAACAATGATTCTCAGCCACCTGAAATGTCCCGTTTTCAGCTGCATGAACATTTGACAGCAGTATAAAAAACACCGGAGTCTGTATTCAATCCTTCAGACTCCGGTGTTTTTGTATCATTATCAGACTATCATTGTTTTATTGCTTTCTGTGCTTTGATGACCTTCAGT
>CADCQO010000163.1 GCA_902803585.1 uncultured Ruminococcus sp. | reverse complement strand
TCGAACTTCTGTTTCACTGACCAGCTGGAAGTGTCTGCTTTCTTGTAGTAAACAGCGTAAGTATAGGAGCCAAGACCGCCGCTGCCGTTTGCGCGTACTGTGATGGCATCTCCAAGACCAATGCTGTCGGACGCAACGGAAGAAGTATTTTCCAGCGCTTTGAACACAGCTATTGTGAAGGTCTTTTCAGCAACATTTCCTTCTTTGTCCTTGACCTTGACCATCACATCATAACTGACTGCAGTGCCAGGCTTGATGGTAACTTTCGTGTTGGTGCTGAAATCCTGTTTTACTGTCCATTTTGCAAGAGAGGATTTTTTGTAGTATACAGCATAGGTGTAATCTCCTGCACCGCCCGAAGCATCTGCGGTAACGGTCAGTGTACCGCCGAGTTTCACGCTTTCTGAGGAAATCTTTGAAAGGTTGTTCAGCAGTTTGTGGGTGAAGTCATCTTTGTGGGATTGACCGCATCTTGTGCAGGTATAAATGGTGTAGCCATCTGCATCAACGGTAGGAGCGACTACCGTCTTAGCGAAATCGTGTCCCAGTGCGGGAATATAATCTGTCCGAATTGCTTGGCAGTGCTTGCATTCATATTGTGTGTAGCCTCGTTCGGTACAAGTCGGTTCAACCTTACACATAAAATCATACTCATGCACGACCTGCCATACAGCGTAGAGAGTTACATCGCTGTCGGTCTTATAGATGTCGCCGGGCGCATACTCTGCTGTCAGAGCATTTTTGTCTGTACTCCAGCCGATGAATTTATAATGTGTTCTTTCGGGAACATATGTCCATAATTTTATGTTCATCGTACGGATTTGTGTGTCCTGCCTTGCAATGCCTGAGCCGTCATTCATATCATAGCTGATACGGTAAGCCAGAGGCATTTCCAATACGAATCCGCCTATCTGAGCGGCATTATTTGTAAAGTCGTTCCAGCGGTAGGAATACATCATAGAGCCTTCATAGTTGGCAAGATAGAATTCCTTTCCGTTTGCACCGTCAGGCTGATTGTCCCACCAGTCTGAATAGCCCAATTCTTCTCCAGTGACCCATTTCCATGAACCGCTGGTGCTTTCTGCGCCAAGCCAGCTGCAGGTGGCGTTGTTCTTTGCAAGCAGCTGCTTGACATGATACCATTCTTCCTCACTTGTGACAGCAGCGAGATAACCGCCCGCCTGTTCGCACCATTCCTTTGCCTGTGTCCATGTCATCTTTGCTGAGTAGAGTATATACAAATGGTTATCGTAGGTCAGTGCTGCCATTCTGGCGGGGTCGTTGGTACTGGGCACATGCACACGCATACCGTCGTTCATTTCCGCGCCATCATAGTTCAGCCTGTATATTTGTTCGTTTGATGAATTGTAAACATCTGCATATGTGCGGTAAACGGCAGGTGCAGATACTTTGATATCTCCATAAGCGATAGTGCCCTGTAAGGTGGCCTGCTGAGTGACAGCTGCGTCCGGGTTGTCTTCCGGAAATGTTCTGAGTATTACCTTTGCGACATCCTCATATTCTCTGAGGTCGAACAGAACCTGATAGCCGGTGCTGGAAACTTTAGACACAACCCCATTTTGAGAGTAAACGTCTAATGTATAGCTGCCCATACATTTGCTGGGTACTTTTCCTGAGGCATCGGCAGCGTAAACATAGACCGGCAGCTTACCGTATACTTCGGGAGTGATGACTGATGATATTCCGGGGAATCTTCCGCAGAAATATGCATCATCGACATCTTGTCTCAGCTGATTTGCCTTGACGGTGTACATTTTGGCTCTGGGGTCGTCCGGTTTTCCGCCGATATAAACATGAATGTCAAGCGGCTGACGCACATCGTCCGTGTCAAAAGCCCAGCCCTTGATGACGAAGTTATTATTGCTGCAGAAAATCTCATCTATACATGATCTGATATTGGATGCGGGAGAAGTGCTTCCGAAAGAGATCGTATTGGTGCCGATACAAATACTGTCCTGCGGGTTGTCAGGATCGGACGCATAAACATAAACTGGCTGTGTGCCGGTCTTTTGGGAAGCGATGACTCCGCAAAAACCGTGATTTTCTCCGGGAGCAAATACGTTATTGACATTTATGTTGAGCTGGTTGGCAGTGAGTGCATGATGTTCCGCGTTGGAATTGTCACGATCTCCGCCGATGTATACATGAATGTCAGCTGATTTGGAAGTATCACTTTTGCCGAATGCCCAGCCTTCTACCAGCAGTGCATTGTCTTCAGTGTAAATGCCGGTTGCATCACCGAGCATATTTGACCCAGCAGCTTTGTCTGAAATATCTACATACTTTACACCGATACAGGGGGCGCCGATGTTATAATCCCGATCAGCGGCATATGCCCATACAGGCTGACGGCCCGTCTTTTTGGTTTTCAGTATGCCCGTGAAGCCGCAGTCCTTTGTGTCATAGATGGGGCTTTCCATTCCGGTGTCCACCTCTGCTGACAGCGTGTACCTCTCTGCATTGGGATCACCTGCCGGCCCGCCGATATAGATATCAACAAAGAGAGTGTTGTTGTAGCGTCCGATATTGTGAGCAAATCCCTGTACATATACCGTGCCTGCTTCTGCATAGGCAAATTCCAGACGGCCGCAGATGATGTTGGCGACAGCATTGATGTAGCTTTCTGAAAGGTATACAGTGCTCTGACCGATGCAGGGATTTGTTGTACCTGCACCGACATTGATGGCATAAACATACACCGGTATTTTGTCGCCCTGCTTCTTCGTGCGGATTGCCTCTTCAAAACCGTGATAGCTTCCGCAGTGATGCGCATCGTCAACATCTTTTCTTAACTTGTTCGCCTTGATACCGTGCAGTTCTCCACCGGAGCTGCCTGCTATTCCTCCGATATACACATGAATATCAAGCGATTTGGACGGGTTATCTTTGTCATATGCCCAGCCTTTTACTACAACAACATCGCTGCCTTCCTCATAAATCCAGTCTACATGGCTTACGATGTTGGAATCGTCGGCGGCGCTGACATTGAGTTCCGCAACATTTCCTGTCAGGAATAGTCCGAAGAGCATTACTACCGAAAGGATCCATGCCATTGACCTGAAAACAGTCTTTTTCATAAAATCAACCTCCATTAAAAAAATTTACGGAATGGCTTTCATTCGGAAAAGGCGGTCATTATCCTTGTGACCGGAACGCCCGGCCTGTCCGTGTCCATGTTATAGCATTAAATATAAATAAATTCAATACTTATAGCACAAATTGTATAGTTTTTATGAAAATTTTGAACCGGCATTTTGTGACAGTCCGCACAGCATCATTTTCCTGAACGCCGCAGGCAAAAAGAAGCCGTACAGGTTTTTGAAGCACTTCCCGTAAGTAAAACAAATTTTTCGGAAAAATGTTGCACCAGAACCAATTTTTTTCAGATTTTCTCACATTATGATAAAATGACGGAGGAAAATTTGTAACATTATGTGAATAAGCGACAAGGAAAAGCAAAAAAATTGATTGAAAATATGAATTCCGAAACAATTTGTTCATAATTTACTGTTGAAAAACGCGGTTTCAGACACAATTTGTTCATAATTTCCGCATGAATCAAAAGGGCTGAAATTCCGAAAAAGTGGCTTTTGTTCATGAATTCAGCCCGTTTTTTTCCTCGATTGGATAAAATCGGGGTGATTTATGGCAATATTGCACAACTTTTACGTGAAAATTTCTGATAATATGGATATAGGGGAGATCTTTGAAAAAATGTTAATAAAGTGTTAATAAACTGTTGACTTTTTTTAAGAGTCATGTTAGTATACAGACACAATAAACGCGAACCTAACGAAAGAGAAAAAACTCAGGTGATTAGAAAAATTTAAAAAAAGAAAGGTCAAGTGATTACGATGAACGCAAAGAAATTCTTCAAGAGCACAGTAGCAATGATTATGGCTTCCCTTGTGATTGCAGCAGGCGGAGCAGCAGCAGTAACAAGCACAGTTGACGCAGGAACCCTGACAGCAAGCGCAATCTCTGTTCATGATTTCCAGATCAAGAATTTCAAGGCATCCAATCCCTACGGCGGCCAGCTGAAGAACACCTCTCCTGTTGATCTCACTTTTGACCTTTCAGAGGCAAATGCAGGCCCCTACAACACATTCATGACAGCATACCTCAAGATCCAGAAGGACGGCGTTGAATATGTCAATGTCAACCTGAAGCCCGGTCAGACAAGCTACAGATTCAATCCCGTAGAGGCTGGCACATACACCGCTCAGATCTATATCATCGATTACTATGGCAATCGCGGCGACAACACGATCACTTTCTATGTAAAGAACCGTGACGATGTAAACATCAAGAAGTTTGAAATCGTTCCTGTTTACGGCACTGCAATGAATGTCAGCAACTCTTTTAAATTCAACTATGAGATCGAGAACGCTCTGAAGTGCTATGATTCTTACACCTGCGCTTACATCGAGGTAATGAAAGACGGCGTTCAGCACGGCTACATCGACCTGAACTGCGCTAACCCCAACACAAAGTGGTTCACTGCAGAGCACGGCTACTACACCGCAAAGCTCACAATGGTTGACTACTACGGCAGAACCGATGTCCGCACAATCGGCTTCTCCATCGAGGGCAGAGCTTCTGATGCTCACATCGAATATCTGCACACAGTTACTCCTTCGGGCAAGCTCACAGTAGGTACTCCTATCAAGTTTGCTTATGATGTAACAAACGCTTATACAAACTATGACCGTTACACCTGCGCTGCAATTGATATCAGACAGGGCGGCAAGACCTCTAAGGACGGCACTGTCATTGACACTGTTGATGTTAACGTAGATAAGGATAAGAGCACATGGGTATGGACTCCCAAAGCAGCAGGAAAGTATATCCTCGTGTTCAACTTCACAGACGGCTACCGTCACAGCGATGTAAAGTCTATCGCTATTGAAGTAGGCGAGGCTCTCAAGGCATCAGCTTCTGTTTCCAGAACAAACATGGACGTCGGACAGACTGTAAAGGTTACTGCTTCTGCTTCAAAGGGTGCAGGCAACTATCAGTATACAATCTTCTCCAAGAAGTCCACAGAAAACACATGGAAGACCATCAAAGCCTGCAGCCCGACAAACTATGTCAACTATGCTCCGACATCAGCCGGCACCTATCAGTTCAAGATTCAGGCAAAGGACGCTAACGGCAAGATTGTTAATTCTTCCGTAAAGACCGTTACTGTAAAGAGCAAGCTCGTTAACAACTCCAAGATTTCCGCTACAACCGCAAAGGTAAACAAGGCGCTCACAGTAACAGGTGCAGCTTCCGGCGGTTCAGGCAGCTATCAGTACGCTGTTGCATACAGACTCAGCACTGCTTCCAGCTACACAACTGTACGCAATTTCAGCACAACCAAGACTGCTTCTGTTAAGTTCGCATCTGCCGGTAAATATATCGTTCGTGTTGCAGTAAAGGACAGCAACAACAACACAGTTTATAAGTATCTGACTGTAAACGTCACAAAGTAATCACCGCATTCACCTGAGAAATAGTTTCCCTGCTTCCGGATTCAGACCGGAGGCGGGGAACTTTGTTTTTGCGGGATTTTTTATGCACTGCCTAATTATTTTATTTTTTTCCCACAATAAGGACAATATACCTTTTCATTGTCATTATCATGTTCCCTTTTTTCGGCGATAATTTCTGAAAATCCGGCTGAAATAATGCCTGTAGGAACAGCTACAAGTCCGATTCCTAATAATGATATTACAGTACTCAGCAACTTCCCAACAGCGGTAACAGGAACAATATCTCCATATCCGACAGTAGTAAGTGTTTCGACCGTCCACCAAAGTGATGTGAGTGCATTATCAAATACTTCCGGTTGTGCTTCATTCTCGACATTATACATTAAAACTGATGAAATAATCATTAACAGGACAACAATGCCGACAGATGTGATTAACTGATGTTTTTTTCTTCGGAATACTTCTCCAAGTGAATTCAGTGCGCTTGTATACCGGTTTAGCTTTAATATACGAAGCAGTCTAAAAATACGCAAAATACGCAAAACACGCAAGTCTATAGTTATGATAAACGGAATGTAGAATGGCAGTATAGCCAACAAATCTATTACAGCCATGAATGAAGCCATGTAGTGTAATCTTGCCAGTACTGGTGGCATATTTGGACGTTCTATATCAGAAACATAGACTCTCATCAGATATTCAACTGTGAATATAATAACAGATATCAGTTCGATATACGACGATACACTCATTAGCCATTGGGGTATTTTAAAAGTATCCAATATGGCTGTAAGGACGTTTATAACAATCAGAACAATAATAATGATGTCAAAAATCTTGCTTGCCTTACTGGGATTATTTGGTGAAGATATGATATTATACAATCGTTTTTTCATCTGTTTTACCTTCTTTTTGTTGGAATATCCACTAAATAATGTAAAAATTTTACAACTTTTTTGTTTATATGTCAAGCAACATTTCACTTTCTGTGTGAAATAGCAAAAGAACACCCGCTGTTTGTCAGACAAGCAGGTGTCCTTTTTGTTTTTCATCTTTCATTCAGGCAGGTCTGCACTATCCGCAAAACAAACAGCTCCGACAGTTTCGATAAAGCCGTCGGAGCTGTAAGTATTCGGATTTTTTGTTGAAACAAGGGGAGCAGAAAGACTGTCTGCCGTTTCGGCACAGGTCGCTGTTGTGGCTGCGGGAATCATGCAAAGTGTCATTGCAGCTGCCAGCGAAACGGACAAAAGTTTTCTGAACCTTTTTTTCATAAAATTTGCCTCCTCATTATATATTCTTTGGGGATATTTTATCATAGCAACAGGATTATTGCAAGATTATTGTAGAAATCTGTAAAATTTTTAGCAAAAATACCGAACCAAAGATTGGTGAAAAAAGCTGTGGAAAAAGTTGATGAAAAAGCTGGGGAAAAAGCTGTGGAAAAAGTCGAGAAATATGATAGTCCGACTGCACTTTTTTCTTGAACGCTATAAGCAAAAAGAAACCGCACAGAACTACAAACAAATAGTCCTGTGCGGTCACGCACTGCGAGTGACGGGACTTGAACCCGTACGTCGTGAAACACACGCCCCTCAAACGTGCCTGTCTG
>CADCQO010000162.1 GCA_902803585.1 uncultured Ruminococcus sp. | reverse complement strand
TTGCTGCTCTCTTCAGTCTTGCTGCTTTCTTCAGCCTTGCTGCTCTCTTCAGTCTTGCTGCTTTCTTCAGCCTTGCTGCTCTCTTCGGTCTTGCTGCTTTCCTCGGTCTTGCTGCTCTGCGCAGATGTGGTAGAAGATGCAGAACCCTTGCTGTCATTCTTCTGGCAGCCAACGCTTGCACACACCATCATCGTTGCAGCCAGAGCTACAACCAAAATCTTTGCGATTGTCTTTTTCATGAATACCATCTCCAATCAGATTTTTAGCCGCACTAAACGGCACAGTAAAATATTACCATAAATTTTTCCAAATTTCATTATACAAATCAAACGATTTTATTGTGCATAAAAGTGAGTTTATTGTTGTATTCTTCGTATACAGATGTGCATTTCTGCTCAAAGCACAAAATTCCGAATAATTGAGAACAGTCACTCATCTGTCACTTTGGGGTGTTATGATAGTGTCAGAAAAGGGAAAAACAATTGCAGAAAAACAGAGAAACGGAGGAAAAACCATGATGAAAGAAGCAACACTCAGGAAAAAAATACCGCAGACGCTGCCGAAGCTTGCTGCGCCGGAAGTGCCGGTTATGGATACTGATGACAACAGACGTACATTGTCTGATGACTTTCCTATTCTTACGGAGGACAAGGGAAACCACTGGAAGGTGACAATACCCTGTGCATCTGCGCTGGTTGATAATGAACACGAAATCAACGATTTTCTGCAGAAGGTAAATGTTTCGGATACCGTCAATGTAAGTTTTGTCAAAAGAAGATTGACCGTCATCTGTGAGAAAAAGAGCGGGATTTCCCGTGAGGAATGTATCAGAGCGGTAAAGCAGCTTTTGCAGGAAGCAGATGACCAGTTTGATTTGCTGCCCGTTTGTATGTGCTGTGACCGTGCAGCAGTTGTACAGGTCGAGGAACACCTGAACGGACTGAGAACGATCTGCGGTATCTGTATGGACGAAGAGCGTCTGCACCATATGCAGGTGGCGCTGGTTGAAAAACAAAGGCAGGAAGCACAGCGTGAAAACAGGGAAATGATCAAACAGAGAGAACCGATATTTGGCATCATCAAAGCGGGTGCGCTCGGCGGACTTTATGCCTGCGGTCTGGGACTGATCTTTATGATACTCAGCACTTTCCTGCCGATGTTTCACTTCATGCCGTGTTTTCCCGGTGCTGTCGCAGGCGTTTATATGGCAAGCCGTGTATATGAAGAGGCACACTATACAGCACCTATCCGTCTGATCGTTGGTACGCTTTCCGCCTTTCTGGTAATGTTTGCGGTGTCGTCCATAACAGTGGGGCTGTTTTCGGTGCTGCTCAAGGGCGTTTATGTAGTACCCCATTTCGTACTCTTTCCGAATGCGGGCGTTTATAATCTGGCGATGGGCGGTGCAGGCTATGCACTCGGCACATGGTTCACGGTCAGTTTTCAAGGAGGCGTATGAGAAAAAAGTTTTGAAAATTTTCAAAAAAAGTTTTTTGAGTCACTTAAGAGTCACTTAGGCATGATAAGATGTAACCATAGCAAACACAAATGAAGATTCTGATAAACACATGGGCTGAGATTTGAAAGGAGAATGTAAAATGAAAAAGACAATGACAAAAATTCTGGTGACAATTCTGGCGGCAGCAATGATGGTAGGTGCAGCAGCAGGCTGTAACGGCAGCGGCAGCAAGAGCAATGAATCCGCTGTTCCGGTATCTTCCGCCGTTTCTGATCAGGAGAGCAGCAAGGAAAGCCTGACACCTGTCGGCTCCAGCTCCAGCGGGTCTCTCAAGGTTATTGATCTCAAGACAGTTGAAAAGGACAAGCTGAAGCTGGTACTCAGCGGCAAAGAGGATTCCGGCAAGTATGAAGAACTGTTCGTGAGCGTTGATGATGGCACAGAAAACGGTTATGCGGCTGTCTTTATCTTTGAACTGACCGACAGCAAGAAGATTTCGGGCGGTGTTGTACAGGGGTCTGTTATTCCGGACGGCGATAAAGCAGTAGAAGGCGACAAGGAAACCTCCAAGTTCACCATCAAAGAAAACAGCGGTATGAGCGTCAGCGTCACAATGGTAAGGGATACAAAGACCAACAAAACGGATATGAGCTTTAAAGACATTCCTTATGTGATGCACCTTGATGCAATTGATGACAAAGATGCTGCTGTAAAGGCAATCGAGGAAGCTCTGGCAGTCAACGAGGAAAACAACCCCTCTGCAAATGCCGCTTTGTCAACAGATGCCGCTACCATTGATACTGCCTGCAAAGTGTACTATTCCGTTGTTGCGTCTGGTGCGATTGCAGACGAAAAGGTTGATGTAAAGGCTGACAAGCTGCCCGACAAGAATACTGATGAAGCAACAAGAATAGAAATGGCGGCAAAATGCACCATTCAGGGCGCTCTGGAGTATAATGGTCTGGCAGGATACGGAACCCTTGTTGAGAATCTGGAAAAGATGGCAGTAGACAAGGACGGCAATATCGTTGCACAGCACGAAATTGAAAATCCTGCTGTCAGCGGTCTGAAAGTGACAATGACCTTTGAAGAGCTGGGTTATGGCAATGACCCGTCCAAGATGACCCCCAATTATGAAACAGAAATGACAATGGCGGCTATACTGGATAACGCCTGCAAGACCTACGTTGCTTCTGTTGTTTCGGGTGCTGTTGACGCTGAAGCTGCGAAGAATGTCACCACAGATACCCTTCCTGCTGCATCAGCAACTGAACAGGAAAGAAGAGAAGCTGCAATGAAGCTGACCATTCAGGGTGCAATGGAATATGCAGGCATTGACGAAACCATTGTTGATCTTTCAAGAGTAGCAGCCATAGCGAACGGAACCATTGTCGGTATCCACCACACAGAAGAAACGATTGTTATGACTGATCTGAGCGGCGATACTACTATGCAGCAGCTTTATGGTGATATCACAAAAACAGAAGATACCTCTGCTGAGTCTGCCGCAGAATAATCTCCTTTTTCACCCCCTGACATAAGTGTTAACAGTCCGCCTTCTTTTCCTTCGTGAAGAGAGGGCGGATTTTTCAGGTTCCAAATGAATGCAGTGTCCGGCTTCATTTGCTGAACGGGGATTCAGTGAGAGAAAAATCTTGTGAGCATCTGACCTTTCATACCTGATTTTCCTTCTGCCGGCATTCTTTCGGTGCCGCCGGAAAACAGGAACGGTATTTTTGATGTGTCAGTCTGCGGCATAGAAAGACAGGAAATTTTGGCAGACAGATGGAGATTTCTGCCCTGAAAGGATATGATATGGCATGATAAAGGAGTACCGGAACGGAGAGGGCTTGTCCGACTGCGGCTGCTCTTGTACAAATTGACGAGGTATCTATCAACATACAGACGAAATTTTGAAATTTGCCCTGTATAAAACGTGGAAAACTCGTGGCACTTTATACAAAATATATTTGTAAATTTCTACTAAAATCCACAAAGGAAATTTCCCAAAAGACTTGAAAAATGAGAAATCGTGTGCTATTATAATTAGGCGTGACTGCGACAGATATGCGATGAAGCGGGAGGTTGCGGCAGAAAGTGCCGGTTTTTCCGTGGAGTATGTCCGATTTTAAACCGGGCGAAAGAATATTGTAAGAGTAAACAGACCTGTATCCTCAGAGTTGCAAGGTCAGGTATGTTGTACTCTCATTTTCTCGAAACCTTGACCCGGTAGGCGTATGTCCTATTGGTTTTTTAAAAGAGTTGCAAGAAACACCCGGAGGGGTGTAAAGGAATTGAGAGAACGCCCGCCAACTACCATAAGGAGGCGATGAACGTGGCAGTCAAGGAAAAAATCAGGATAAG
>CADCQO010000161.1 GCA_902803585.1 uncultured Ruminococcus sp. | reverse complement strand
TCCGTCAAGTCTTGAAGTCGAAAACGACAGTGGAATGTAATCGTTCTGGTTGAGATAACACAGAATATCATCCCGCCGCACCTTGAATTTCCCGTCCAGTGCCGGACTGGAGCTGATGATTTCCTTAATCTGCTGCTGGATTTCCCTGGAAAGCGAACCGTCCGGAGCCACGGAATAGAATTTGGAAAACTGCGGCTCCGTAAAGAACAGCACCAGAAACACGATGGCTATCAGGAAGGTTTTTCCGTTCTTGCGGCAGATTTCCAGCACGGCCGTTTCATAGCGGCGGCGGTTTTTGTCCTTCTTGAAAACAACCGTCAGAACCGCAAACAAAAACAGCCATTGAAAGCCCGAAAGGGTTTCAAAGACTGTTTTTCCTGCTGACAGTCCCCGCGGCACGATCAGCAGCTTGGTTAAATTGATGATTTGTTGCCGTTTGGTGGTGGCAATCCCATATTTTTTGTCCTTGCCGTCCACGATTTTCAGATACTGGCGGCACTGCTTTCTGACGTATTTCGGAGCATTGATTTCCTTATTGACAACGGCTTTGGCGTATTCAATGTCCTTCTCCAAAGTGCATCACCACTTATGACGTTGCAAGGGTCAGACCGCTGAGGGTGAAGGTCTGCCGCACCACGTCTTCATCCTTGTATGTATCAACAACAAGCACCTGTTTTGCCTTGTCGGTGATCTTGAACACGGCGTTCATGTCCTCATCCAGTGCCACAAGTCCGCTGCTGACGCTGGGAACCAGTCCCACCATGATTTTGTCTGCATCGGCAAAGTCGGTAAACTTCAGCGCCAGGAAATTGCCCGCGCCCCAGACCTGTTTCAGGGAACCGCTGTTGATATACGAAAGGGAACCGGAAATCGCCCCGTTGGAGATGGTGACACCCGTCTGGAGGCTGCTGACCAGATGCCCGAAGAGATTGGTGGTTCCGGCCTCCGGTTCGACAAATACAGGCGTTTTAGATAGAGTATCCACCACCTCTGCTGTCGCCGCAAACTCCGCAGAAAGCGCCGTATCGCTGCCGCCGGAAACTGCCTTTGCCACAAAACCGCTGTCGCTGTCCTGTACCAGATAAAGCGCAGTGCTGACCTTCAGATAGTCATTTTCAAAAATTTCCGCTTCATTCTTGTCTTTTTGGCCCGTCTCGCGGCCAACGCCGAAGCCAACCGCCCGGATCATCTCACCTCTGAGTGCCGTGATTCCGTCATCGCTCTGTTTGAGGATAAATCCATTATCATCACACAGAAATGTCATGCCGTTCACCTTGAAGGTGTTCGGCAGTGTTCTGAATTTTCCTTTGCTGTCAAGACCTTTGAAATTTGACATGTTTCTTACCTCCGTTTTTATTGATTTTCTTTGATTTTTCCGGTAACCGTCACCTTGGACGGCGGCACAGCGGTTCCGATCGAAATGGCATTTGTCCCGTCCAATGCTGGCAATACCGGAAGGGTAACATCCGGCTCGGTGTTTTCGATGTATGGTTCGTATGTGTCATCTGCGACAGAGGCGAGACGCACCATCGGGTATACCGTTAAACTGTCATACATTGCACCGTTATTCAATCTTATGTTCACAAACCCATAAATTTCTTCATTAATTAAAACACCATGGCCTCTGTCGATTAAATTGCGTTTTCCATCCGAAGATGTAAGTCGCAACACTCCAATTTCGGCTGCTTCTGCCGGAAAACCGTTCAAGATCAAACCGGGATGAAATGTCATTGTTTCTGAGACGGAGAACCAAATATTATTTGTCGCCGTTCCATCACAAGTCACACTGCCATCATCATTGACAATAAAAGTTACGCCTTGTATTGTCTTGCTTGCTGCCGTGTTTTTCAGCAGGTTTTTCCTTACTCTATGCTGTTTCTGCTCCTGATAATCCACATATTCGTTATCATCTCCTACCGTTCTGATTTGTTCCGGAAGATAGATGCCGATGGTCTGCGTGTCCGTACCGTTGGTAACTGTCACCGGGACAAGATATTCTCCGGCATGATCCCCTGTTTCAACTAAATCCCCCACACCTTCTCCGCTCACCGTGTTGCCATAGATGCGATAGTTGGTCAGCTCTCCGGACTTCGCCTTGTATGTCAGCGGAGGAACCCCTTCCAGCTCCTTTTCCGCTCCCGCATCCCATTCCACCAGAAGGGCTTCAATCCGGCTCTGGGTGGTCTTGGTATATTCGTCTCCGGTGATTTTTGACAACAGAATTTCTTCTATGCGGCTGTACGTTTCCTCCGTATATGCCGCGTCGTTCCTGATTGCCAGCAGAAGGGCTTCTATTCTGCATTGCGGTTGTCCTGTGTAAGCCGTATCATTCTTGATTGCCAGCAGAAGCTCTTCCACCCTGCTCTGCGGCTGATCCGTATAGGGTGTATCGTCAATCATGGACTGTAAAATATCCTCGATCCTGCTCATGCGTCTAACACTCCCTTCTCCCAGTAGCATTCTGCCATTACCAGAGCGTCACGAACATCAAGTCCGAAGGCAAACACAGAAGCGCCGCAGCCGGAGCATCTTACAGTAGAGATAAACCCCTCAGTGCCGTCATAGTTCCTGTCGGCCCGTGTATACAGCTCAGGTCTTTCACCACAATAACGGCATTTCCTGAGAGTTTCGGGCAGTGTTTTTTCAATCCTGTCAATAACTTCCGGACTTTTCATGTTATTCCTCTTTTCGCCCCTGCGCCCTTCTGAGCGCTTTTTATTTTGTACTGTTAGTTTATCGTCTTGTTCGCAAAAATTACTCTCAGGTCAATTCCGGGCATTGCTCGTAGTCTCCGTTTATAGCCTGCTGTGCTTCACGCATGATTTCTGTCAGCTCCATCCTTCTCAGCTCCTTCCATTTCACAAAGAAACGCAATATTACAAGCCAGGTGCCATAGGTGCGGCAGTCCGCTCTCTTCGTCAACGCCTGTGGGGTCGTCAAGATATGCAAGGAAATGTCTGAACGCCGCGTCACGGTAGCGCTGTATCTCCACCCGCTTCCAGTTTTCGGAGCTTCCGTATTTTCTGTTGCCGTACTCACGCACACGGGCAATGTCAAAGAGAATTTGACGGGGAACAAGAGTCAGCTGCGGCTTGCCTTCGTCTGCTTTGGCTTCCTGTTTGTTCATAATCTCCTTTAGCCTCTCTCTCATGTACTCCTGGATCATGTCGTTTTCCAGTACTTCTTCATAATAGCTCATCATGTCTGTCTCCTTCCGTGCATAAAAATACCGCCCTGATATCGCTGGTGCGAAATCATGACGGTGGTGTTATTTTATTTTTCTTCCGAGCATCTCGTCAAGACTCACGCCGTAATATTCGGCCATCCTGACAAGAGAGGTCACAGTGCAGGATACACGCCCGGTAACGTATTTGTAGAATGTCTGATACGGTATTCCATCAGCTCATAGCAGCAGTGTAGTAATTCCTTCATGACTGCCCTCCACGAAAGATTTTCAGGATCGGGTCATTGTCTTCCTGGT
>CADCQO010000160.1 GCA_902803585.1 uncultured Ruminococcus sp. | reverse complement strand
CATGCCGAACACGGAAGTTAAGCTCAATGGTGCCGAAGATACTTGATTGGTGACGATCTGGAAAAATAGGAAGATGCCAACACAAATAATCCTCCATAGCTCAGTCGGTAGAGCGCATGACTGTTAATCATGATGTCACTGGTTCGAGCCCAGTTGGGGGAGTCACGAATTAGCATCCGCAGCAGCGGGTGCTTTTTCTTTTACATGATCGGATATTGCTGCAAGTAAAAATAAATCCTTCCAAACTGGCTGCTGTCAGTCCGGAAGGATTTTTTGCTGTGCGGCGGATTATTCCTCGCAGATAATCAGTTCTTCCGCATAGGGAAGTGTGCGGATAAAATCGCAGAAAACGTGCCATTCGTCCAATTTATGATTTTTGCGGGCGTGGTAGATGTTGATGAGTGTTTCGTAGTTCATGGTGCAGGTGCGCATCTGGTTGTAACTTGAAGGAAGCAGCTGAATGATGTCATACCAGTACTGCTTGTCCTTCGTTTCCAGAAACTGTATGCGCAGTTCCTCTAACTTGTCAATAATCGTCTGCATCACCTTGAGCGTTCCTTCGTCCATCTTGTCATGGCTGAAATGGGAAAGCGCAAACGGTACAGAGGTTATTTTGTGCATGGTGCTGGTAGAGTTGGCAACCGTACCGACTTTGTAGGTATCGTATTCTTTCCACCAGTACATCGGGGCGGTGATATCGACTGTCACAAAAACCTGACGTAAAAATTTCCGGTGATCGCTGCCGGCTTTACGCAGGCGAACAGCAAGCGATAAATCATTTTCTCCGAGAACAAATTGTCCCTGTTCATCAAAATAACTGTCTGACTTTGCCCAGCTGTTCATCGGGTTGCGGGCACCTCTCATAGCGTTCGGAAAATTAAGCACTTCCGAATTGTTAACGGTAAGCATTACGCTGTCCCTCCTGTCATTGTTTCTTCTGCTGGAAATAATAGCAAAGGTGTGTGATAAGGCTGTCCGGCAAAATTCGCTTGAAGAATTTAAGACTCTTTATTTTGAGAGAAGGCACGACATACAGCTTGCCCTTCATCACGCCGCCAAGCGCTTTTTTAGCCGCCGTGTTACTGCTGATAGGTGCGGCAGAAAATCTGACATTGGCAACCTCATTGAATTCCGTTGCAACAGGTCCCGGACAAAAGACGCTGATGCGGACTTTGCTGTTACGCTGTTTCAATTCCTCACGGACAGCTCCTGTAAGACTGACAACGTAGTTTTTGGTAGCGTAGTAGGTAGCCATCAGCGGACCCGAAAAGAATCCTGCCACGGATGCCACATTGAGAATGTATCCTCTGTCTTTGGCGATAAAATCCTTCAGAAAAAGTTTTGTCAGAACGTGGACAGCCGTAATATTTGTTTCAATCATGCGGAGTTCCGCTGCCAGATCTGTTTTGTCGAAGAAGCCGCACAAACCGAAGCCGGCACAGTTGACCAGCAAATCAGCGTTCTCCTTTTGCAGTACCTCATGCAGTTTGATACATTCTTCTACATGGGACAAATCACAGCGTACACACCGGACATGATCTCCCAGTTCATTTTTTAGGGCTTCCAGTCTGTCAGTCCTTCTTGCGACCATAAACACGTCCCAGCCCTGTCTGACCAGTTCTCTTGTAATATCCCGTCCGATACCCGAACTTGCTCCTGTCACAACAGCTTTCATATTCAAACTCATTCCCTTCTTGATGTTGGACTGTCTGCCCTGTATCTTGCGGGCGGTACAGCCGTCTGACCCGCAATGTATCAAAGATCATACACTTTGCGGGCGTTTTCTTCTGTTACGGACAATACTTCCTGCGGAGTCATACCCTTGATGGCAGCGATTTTTTCAGCAACATACCGGATCATTCCCGAATCATTCCGCTGTCCCCTGAAAGGAACGGGTGAAAGATACGGACAGTCGGTTTCCAGAACCAGAGAGGTGATCGGGATTTCCTGCACAACCTCAACAGCTTTGCGGGCGTTTTTGAAAGTAATGACACCGCCCATGCCGATATACATTCCTGACCTGACGACTTCTGCCGCCATTTCTTTGCTGCCTGAAAAACAGTGAACGATTCCCTTCGGGCGATATTTTCGGATAAAGTCCAGCACATCGCCGTGTGCTTCTCTGTCGTGAATGATAACGGGCAGCGATAATTCACCGGCCAGAGCCAGCTGTGCAGAAAAAACCTCATGCTGAAGCGTTTTCGGGACATCATAATAATAGTCCAGTCCGATTTCCCCGACCGCCACTACTTTGGGGTCATCATACAGTTTTCGTATTTCTGCCAGCTGCTGCGGATATTTTTCGTCAACGCATTCAGGGTGCAGTCCGACTGCCGCATACATTTTTTCATAGCGGTGTGCAAGTTCGGTGCTGAAACGGGAGGTTTTTGCCGTTGTCCCCTGATTCACAATACCACAAACCTCGCCGGAAAAAAGTCGTTCCAACAGAATTTCTCTGTCCTCGTCAAAGGCGCTGTCATCATAGTGTGCGTGTGTATCAAAAATATTCCCCATAGTGTTTCGTTCCTTTGCCATAATTTACTCCACTACATTATAGAAGATTCCGGTATCATTGTCAATCAAAAGCCTTTCTCCAAACGCCATGTGTCCCGAACCTGTCCCATCTGAACATGGGTAAATACAGATAGTATAAAATACAAATTGTATAACCGGCGGAGATATGATACGGATAGTATTGTTTTTGCAAAATATACGTTTTGTAATAGTATCACAGAAAAATACTGTATGTAAAATAACTTGTATCTATACAAATAGTATAGATAATGCCTGTTTCGCTCGGATTTTGACGGAGAATCTGCAAGGAATCTGTAAATTATCCTTTTATATCGAGGGAGATTGTGGTATAATACAATAGATATGTTTTGTTCGGACAGGTGTTCTGTCCTTTCTGAAATGTGATTCCGGAATATTCTTGATGGGCGTGACAAAGAATCAGGTGACTTGCACCGTCTGCCGGTGTCTGGTCAAAGCCCGACATTAACGAAAGAATGGAGATGCTTAGATGGGTGACTTTATCAGGAAAGAAATATGTGAAGGCGTAACATTTACGAATATTGTTGATGACCGGTTTAAAATTGGTCATATCAGTGTAACGCTGATGGTACCTCTCGAACGGCGCACCGCTTCTGCGAATGCCTTGTTGTCGTGTGTTCTGACACGTTCATGCAGGGCATACCCTGATCTTACTTCACTGAACCGCAGACTCAACGACCTCTACGGGGCAGCGCTTTACGCCGTAGTACGCAGAATAGGCGATTTTCAGGCGGTTACGATTTCCGCTTTCGGTCTGGAAGATCGCTATGCGCTGAATGGTGAATCTGTATCGTCAGAACTGGCGGAGCTGCTTTGCGGTATTCTGTTTGAACCAAAACTGACAAACGGTCAGTTTGATGCTGAAGATGTGGAACAGGAAAGACGGCAGCTGCTGGAGGACATTGATGCAGAGTACAGCGACAAGCGGACTTATGCCAACAACCGCTGTATTGAAAATATGTGCCGTGATGAATTATTCGCTATCGGACGTTATGGTACGCGTGAAGATGTTGTTTCCCTGACACAGGAACAGCTGCTTTCTGCGTGGAAAAATCTTCTGGAGCGGGCGAAGGTAGAAATTTATATGCTGGGAAATGCTGACCCCGACAAGGCGTTTGAAAGATTCAGCTCATTTTTCGGCAGCAGGCCCCGCAAAGTTGCCGGCAGCACCAAGATCGTGACAAATGTGAAGGAAGTCAGGCACATTGTTGAAACCGATGAAATTACCCAGTCCAAATTGGTAATGGGTTATCGCTGTGCCTATCCTGCTTCCAAGCGGCAGGTAATCGCCGCACAGCTGATGTCTACCATTCTGGGAGGAACACCTACTTCAAAGCTGTTTGCTAATGTGCGTGAGAAGCAGAGTCTTTGCTATTACTGCGCCAGCCGCATGAATATGGAAAAGGCACTCCTCATCATTGACAGCGGAGTAGAAACAGAAAACATTCAGAAAACGGAAGAAGCTGTCACCGAGCAGGTAGAACTGCTGAAAAACGGCAGGATCACGGAGGAAGAAATCATAGCGGCAAAGCTGGCAGCGAAAAACGCCTATATCTCTTCACTGGACAGTCTGGCATCTATACAGGCGTTCTACATTCAGAATATTTCCCGCAGTGACCCGCTTTCACCGGAAGAAGCCGCCGAACTGGTAGAAAGTATCACCAAAGAGGAAATTATCGAGGCGGCACAGTCCCTGCAGTTGGATACCGTTTTTTCTCTCGTTGGAAATGAATAAGGAGAGGTGCAGCATTATGAGAATGACAGAATTGAAAGATGAAGCCTTTGACACGCCGTATTACTTTTTACAGCATTCGTCAGGTCTGAAAATTTATGTGTACCCGTTCAAGGGTTTCCGTTCTACCTATGCCGTCATTGGTACAAAGTTCGGTTCGGTGAATTCCTCCTTTATCCATAACGGCAGGACGGTGACGGTGCCGGACGGTACAGCGCATTATCTGGAGCATAAGCTGTTTGAAAGCGAAGAAGGCGACGCTTTTACACAGTACGCCAAAACAGGCGCTTTTGCCAATGCGTACACCTCATTTGATACAACCTGCTATCTGTTTTCATGCACCGAGCGTTTTGATGAATCGCTGAAAATTTTGTTTGACCTGATTCAGTCGCCCTATTTTACCCCCGAAACAGTAGCAAAAGAGCAGGGCATTATCGGTCAGGAAATCAAGATGTATGATGATGACCCCGAATGGCGTCTGGATAAAAACCTGCTCGAAGCTATGTATCATAACCACCCGATTCAGAAGGATATTGCAGGAACAGTGGAAACGATCGCTGATATTACGCCGGAGATACTTTATGAATGCTACAACAGCTATTATAATCTGCATAACATGGTGCTGTGTGTGGCTGGAAAGGCTGACCCCGAAGAAATTGCGGCAATTGCTGATGAAAAGCTGAAACCCAACGAGAAAGTCAGTACAGAAAGCATTCTGCCCGATGAACCGTACCCCGTCAAGAAAACGTACGTCGAGCAGTCCCTGCCCGTTGCGATACCGATGTTTGCCCTCGGCTTCAAAGAAAATGCAGGCAAACGGTATGCAGATGACAAAGAACTGTTATGTACCAGTATTCTGATAGAAGCGTTTACGGGCAGTGCTTCACCGCTGTATCGTGATTTGCTGGACCGTAAGCTCATCAATTCTACTTTCGGCGCACAGTATATGGAGCTTTTGGGCTGCCGTTTGGTTCTGATTGAGGGAGAAACCAATGCACCCGAAGAAACAGCGGCAGTGATCAAAGAGGCGGTGCGTGAACTGCACAAGACCGGTATTTCTGCTGAGGCTTTTGAAAATGCCAGACGTGCGGTTTATGGACGGATGGCGAGGGCAAGGGATATTCCCTCTGCGGTGGCAAGTTCTATCCTGAATTCCGTCTTTACGAACAGACAGCCGTTTTTGTCCTCAACCGTGCTGAATGAAATTACTCTGAAAGATGTCAACGCCCGCCTGACAGAACAGCTTGACCCCGAAAACTGTACGCTTTCTGTTATCAAGGGGATTGAAGGAATCACAGAGTCATAAGACGGAGGCTTTTAACAGTTAAGACGATATTATAAAAAGTTATAAAAATATGTTGACTTTTATAAGTTGTATATTATAATAGTATACTGT
>CADCQO010000159.1 GCA_902803585.1 uncultured Ruminococcus sp. | reverse complement strand
GAATGCCGTTGTTCTTTCCTTGATCTTGGAATGTTCGGTCGATACAGGGTTAACCTGCGCATTGGTGGGAGTCTTAGCGGGAGTAGACTTCGGTGATGAAAAACCAGAAAAAGAGTCCGCTGTCATAGGAGCGGGCTTGAAGCTGTCCATAGAATCCGCCGTCATGGGAGCGGGCTTGAAGCTGTCCATAGAATCCGCAGTCATGGGAGTGGGCTTGAAGCTGTCCATAGAATCCGCAGTCATGGGAGCGGGCTTGAAGCTGTCCATAGAATCCGCCGTCATAGGAGCGGGCTTGAAGTTATCCATAGAATCCGCAGTCATGGGAGCAGGCTGGAAGTTATCCATAGAATCCGCTGTCATAGGAGCGGGCTTGAAGCTGTCCATAGAATCCGCAGTCATGGGAGCGGGCTGGAAGTTATCCATAGAATCCGCCGTCATAGGAGCGGGCTTGAAGTTATCCATAGAATCCGCAGTCATTTGAGCGGGCTGGAAGTTATCCACAAAATCTGCTGTGGTAGGAGCGGTGGCTTCACTTGCAGATGGTTCCAAAACGGCAGGTTCTGTAAAGATAGATGTTTCAGGAATATTGTCAGTCAATGGCTCAGCTGCTTTGGCGGGTGCGGGGAAAATCTGATCTTCCCAGAGGGGAGGTCTGCGGACAATGATTTCAGGCGCACGATCCATTGAGTAAAGTTTGGAGGGATCAACGTCACCCCAATCAACTGCTGCAGGCTTAGGCAGAGGCTTCAAAGCAGGCTGAACGACACGCTTGGGCGGTCTGTCTACCCATATGTAGGGAGTCTGCTTGTTTTTAGCGTCTTCTGTTTCAGCAGCAGGCTGTACCGCATCGGAATGTTCTGATATTGAGCTGCCCTCAAAGAAATAATCAGCAACGGCACGGGATACAGTAATTTCAGAGATGAATTCCTTGCACTTTATGTGTTCGGGATGATCCTGATAGTATTTCAAAGCAGCAGGACTTTTCAGCGTTGCGTACAAAGCGACATCATAGTCGGACGAAGGGTTGAAGTTGTAGCCCATTTCGATGGATACCAAACCGTCAATCTTGCCGACAAGGGCTTTGAGCATTGTAACCATGCGGTCAACGTTCTGCTGTTTGTCGAGGCTGTCTTTGAGTTTCCATAAGACAATATGCTTGACCATTTTAACTTTCCTCCTATGTATTGAAAAAATATACAATAATGTATAGTTTTCGATAATATTTATATCAATTTTATCATAGAATCGGCGCATAATCAATAAGCAATTTCGTTTTTTGGTGACATATTTAGTATTTTTTCCTCTTGCGGTTCAGGAGGGAGAAAGCAGAAAGCAGTGTCAGCGGACATAAGGAGGGACATTGCGGTTTTCTGAGAAAGTTTTGAAAGAGGCACAAAAAATCCGCTGCGAAGGAAGAAACTCCGCAGCGGATCGGCAATTGCTGTATTTTGTTTGAACATGGGGGTGAACCGACAGAAAGGTTCATCTGTCTGAAACAGTGCTGTTATGAGGGAGCAGTATCAGAGTGCGATGCACTTACCCTCGCTCTTACCGTTGACAACATAGTATACAACACCGTTTCCGGGCTGAACATAGAGAGCTACTGTTTCAATAGCGTCTTCGTTGCCTTCTGCCTTGTATGCTGCCTTGATCGTCTCAACGAGGTCTTTGACAGCGGTGTTCTTGCCCTGGAACTGGAATTCAACCGTTACGGTGGGCTCTTTCACTTTTGCAGTTCTGGTTCTGGTGGTCTTTGCCTTGGTCTCGGTTTTCTCTGTTGTTTTCTTTACTCCTGCCATGATACATTACCTCACTTCAAAAAATATACATTAAATATGGGACGAAGCGCAGCACGCTTGCGTTCGTACTATGTTGATTATAACCGGATTTTTTCGATTTGTCAAACAATTACAAGGATTTTTTTAGTATTTTCTGAAAAAACGGAACCGTGTACAAATTAGACAATATTACAACCGAAATATTGTAAGAAATAACGAAAAAATTTACCGTTATTCATAGTATTAAATGACCGGAAGGTGAAAAACTAAGTAAGACATCAGAAAAATCTCTTTACAAAAGATGAGGTTTTGACATTGTGTAACTGTAATTATCGAATGCTGATAAAATCATGGAGGTTGTGGTGTATGGCAAGAAATACAGCAAATATTATCAAGGGCGTAGGAGCAGGACTGGTTACGGGAATGATGGTAGGAATTGTCGGTTCGGCTATGCTGAAGGACAATAAGAAGTGGAAGAAAAAATCTGCCAAAGCACTCGGCACAGTAGAAGATCTGATAGAGGGTGTAAAAGACATTTTCAGCTAACATCGGGACAGCAGACCGGATCGTCGCTCAGGGTGGTTCGGTCTGCTGTTCTGTCGGTCAGCAGAATAACAGTGATATGCCGCTGGAAATCAGGCTGTTGGTGCAAGAGAAAGCGGAAGGTTCTGAGAAGAAAAAATACAGTTGAAATTTTTCGGAAGGTATGGTACACTAATGGGCAGTAGATAAAACAGACGGAGACGGAGAGGATACTATGGAAATTGGAGAGGCGCTAAAAATTATTGCCGGTCGTGTTGATACTGTACTGCTGCCCAAGGGCTACGAAAGACACAATGTAGCGGATACGGCAAATGAAAAGACCATTTTGTATACAGGCGAGGTTGCTTACAGCATTGTTTACTATCTGGACAAAAAGAGAATTGTTCTGCGTACCTGTTCAGTAACAGACGGCGAGCCGGATAATGCGTGGAAAACAGCAGCCACATGGCTGTTTGATGAAGAAGTTGACACTGCCAGAGAAGCTGAAAACATCGGCAGCGATTTTGCTGAAACCATCAGAGGCCCCAGACAGGTTGCCGCTCAGCAGAAAAGGAAGGCGAAGAAGGAAAACGGTGAGCAGAACAGCGACCCGCTGTTTTTTGCCAACAGAATGATTGCTTTCTTTCCGGAACTCAGGGACGATATCGCTTTTGAAAAGGCGCACTATGAGAGCTTCAGGGGCGTAACATTTGCAGAAACAAAAATTCTGCCGCTGATGCTGTATTATGTCAAAACACAGGGCAAACAGAATATCGAAAAACTTTCCAAGGCACTCAGCGACCTTTATGATGCGGGTGATCTTGATGTCAAGGGCATCATTACCTATGTGCTGCTCAACGGCGTAGAGGAGCAGGAAGCATACGAAAAGCTTACGGCGGCCTTTACAAAGG
Source organism: uncultured Ruminococcus sp. (assembly GCA_902803585.1). GTDB lineage: Bacteria > Bacillota > Clostridia > Oscillospirales > Acutalibacteraceae > UBA1213. The sequence goes on along the minus strand of CADCQO010000159.1, from coordinate 1,634 downwards.
AACAGAAAAAAGTCGCTGATGCTTCCCGCAATCTCAGAGGCAAAAAGATGAAGCCCGAAAAACCAAAAAAGTCGAGAAAGTATGTAGCAGACCGGCTGAATGCGATGCAGGAAATGAGAAACAAATAAGCAGAAACAGCGTTTTTCTGTAAAAAAATGAAAGTATTCCTATTGACAAACAACCTTTGGTGTGGTATAGTATATATACCTCATCAGAGGTTATTTTTTTGTGCCTTTTTTTGAGGGAGGCTAAATAATTCCGAAATACCGGGAGGTGCCGTCATGAGAGTAAAAGTAACATTAGCCTGCACAGAGTGCAAACAGCGCAACTACAACACAATGAAGAACAAGAAGAACGATCCGGACAGACTGGAGATGAACAAGTACTGCAGATTTTGCAGAAAGCATACTCTGCACAAGGAAACCAAGTGATTGAACGGAGGGAGCAACATGGCAAAAGATAAAGAAGCTGCTAAAAAGCCCAATATCTTTAAGCGTATCGGCGGCTACTTCCGTGATGTCTTCAGTGAAATCAAAAAGATCACATGGCCTACCCCCAAGACTACCTTTAAAAATACGGGTATCGTATTGGTGGCAATGCTGGTCATCGGAGTCGTGATTTTCGGCGTGGATTCCGGACTGCATTATCTGTTCGGTCTGGTAATGAATCTTGCCGGAAATTGACGGATCGCGTTTCGGGAGGATAGCGTATGTCAGAGAGCAAAGCAAAATGGTATGTCGCACATACCTATTCGGGCTATGAAGCCAAAGTAGCCGAAAATCTTAAGAAAACCGTTGAAAGCAGACATCTTGAGGATTTGATTCAGGCTGTACGTATCCCTACCGAGGTCGTCACTGAAATCAAGGACAACAAAACAAGACAGGTTGAACGGAAGCTTTTCCCCGGATACGTTTTCGTCAAAATGGTGATGACGGACGATACATGGTATATTGTCCGCAACATCAGAGGCTGTACCGGTTTTGTCGGCCCTACTGCCGATAAAAAGGCTTTGCCGCTTTCAGATACAGAAGTCGCAAGACATGGACTGGAAGAAGGCAGCGTACAGACCGGCAGCGTTGAAGTCAATTACGCAGTGGGCGATACCGTCCGCATTATTGACGGCGCTTTTGAAGACTATGAAGGCGTTGTTGAAAGTATTGACCTGCAGAGCGTCCGGGTAAACGTACAGGAACTGTTCGGCGGACGCGGCACTTCGGTGAAGCTGGCATTGAATCAGGTTAAACCGCTGAAGTGAAGTAATAGTCGTTAATAACGGACAAGTGCCGTTGTTATTGAGGGAGGATTCCCTCGTGGGAGGAAGCGAAAATATTATAAGATCGCTCCGGTTTTTACCACGAATTTTGGAGGTGCAATTTTAAAATGGCTCAGAAGGTAACAGGCTTTATTAAGCTGCAGATTCCGGCCGGCAAGGCAAATCCGGCACCGCCTGTAGGTCCTGCACTGGGACAGCATGGTGTCAACATTATGGCGTTCACAAAGGAATTCAACGAGCGCACAAAGAATGACGTAGGATTGATTATTCCTGTCGTTATTACAGTATATGCGGATCGTTCCTTTACTTTTATCACAAAGACGCCGCCTGCCGCCGTTCTTATCAAGAAGGCTTGCGGTAT
>CADCQO010000158.1 GCA_902803585.1 uncultured Ruminococcus sp. | reverse complement strand
GTTGATAATAACAATACAAGAACCGTGGGGCACACGGGGATAGCTCGTTGATACTGTATGGGCTACCATACTTGAGCGAGAAGCCCCTCGCCTCTATAGGTGGGGGAGTATGTCATTCATTATGATTTTATTATATTTTCCCTTATTTGTCAAGCATTCCCCATTCTTCTCACACGAAAGTCATGTTCTTTTCAGCTGATATACGGCTCAGGCTTTTTTCAGCACACAAAAATACCCTTTTCTCCATCAGTAAATTCTTCTGCTGTTCACAATGATCCCCTATCCGTCAAAAATTTCCCTTTTCGTGTTTCTTCGTTCTCTCACCGGAATAACGCCCTTTGTCCGGAAACTATTTTTTGCTGAAAATATTTCTGTGCATCGTCCGTGTGTGTCGGAGAAGTACAGCGCTGTGTCCCCTCGTCAGAAAATGCAGACGTACGGACACACATACTTTCATTTTCTTTACTTTACTTTTATTTACTTTACTTTTATTTGTGGGATTTCTGCTGCAATATTCCCTGTTTCTGCTGCAATAATCCCCGTTCCGCTGCCATTACGCTCATTTCTGCCGCAGAAATCCCCGTTTTGCCCTGTCATCAGGCGGAAAAATTCTGCGTTGCTATTTAGCATCACTTGTGGTACAATAGACCAAGCATTATATTAAAACACAGAGGTTGGTAGAAAAATGGTATACAATAGCATACTCGAAGCAATCGGCCATACGCCCATGATACAGCTGAACCGCATCAACAGCCCCGACAATGCCCGTATTCTTGTGAAATTCGAGGGTCTGAATGTCGGCGGCTCCATCAAGACCAGAACAGCCTACAACATGATCCGCATGGCAGAAAAAGAAGGCAGAATCAAACCTGACACTATCATTGTCGAGCCCACAAGCGGCAATCAGGGTATCGGTCTGGCACTGGTGGGAGCAGTCAGGGGTTATCAGACAGTCATCATCATGCCCGATTCCGTCAGCGAGGAACGCAGAAAGCTGGTGCGTCATTACGGTGCAGAAGTCATTCTGATCCATGATGACGGCGATATCGGCAAATGTATTCAGCAGTGTCTGGATACTGCCCTGCAAATGGAAAAGAACGACCCCAGAGTCTTTGTCCCCCAGCAGTTTGAAAATGAAAACAACGTCTATGCACACAAGTACTACACAGCACTGGAAATTCTGGAACAGACCGCCGGAAAAATTGACGGCTTCTGCTCCGGCATCGGTACGGGCGGTACTATCACGGGCATCGGTGAAACACTGAAAAAGCAGTATCCCGATATCGAAATATGGGCGGTAGAACCGGAACACGCCGCAATTCTGGCGGGCGGTACGATCGGCACACATCTCCAGATGGGTATTGGTGACGGTATCATTCCCTCTATCCTCAACAGGGATATCTACAACAACATCTACATCGTCACAGATGAAGAGGCAATCCAGACCGCCAGAAAATTAGCCGCTCTGGAAGGCATTATGTGCGGCATCTCCGCCGGAACGAATGTCGCCGCTGCCCTGAAAATGGCTGAAAAACTCGGCAAGGGAAAAACAGTCGTCACGATTCTCCCTGATACCGCTGAACGCTATTTCTCCACACCCCTGTTTGACGAATAATCTTTCTGCCAAAAATAACGGCGTACTCTCTTTGAACTGAGAGTACGCCGCTTTCATTTTCAGCTGTTCGGCTGATCGTTCTTCTTTTTCTTCTTCATGACGAGGATAACCACCACAATCACAATCACAATGAGTACTGCGAGGATCACCAGCCATATCCAAGCGGTGCAGGACAGTTATGGCAGACACGGCATTTACTTGCCTTGACTGTTTCAGGTTCAGAAACCTTGCTGACTTCCTGCCTGCTGTTTTCCTGTACAGCAGAGGATACCGCACTCGGTTCGGCACTTGATGCCGCAGGAGAATCTTCCGCTTTGCTCATTTCCTGAGAGCCGAATGTCAGTATTTCAGAATAATCAGAATAAAAATCTCCCAGAAATTCACCGTTCAGTTTCTCATACTCACTGCACCAGTAACGGCAGCGCAGTTCTATCGGTGCGCCCTGCTCCAGTATGACGTCGGTGCTGACACCGGCTTCTTTGTTCTTTGCGGCGATGGCTTCTGCGAGATTCTGCAGTGCCACCACACATTCACCCGATTTCACCATGCTGTCGCCCGCTTCTTCGTCTGTGACTTTCAGGGAATACTGTCCTTCTTTGAGCTGGTTCTTCAGTCCGGGAATGTATTCATTGCCCTCCCATTCGAGGTTCATCTCCGGCGTATAATCCGGTGTCTTTTCGGGATCATGTACGACAACGCCGCGCATTATCCAGCATTCGTTGACTGTTTTCGGGTAAGCATCAGCCTGCATAACGTCCCAGTACTTTGTATAGTGCCAGCCGTTTTCGGGGTCGTCAATCGCCCAGTCTATCTGTGCCTGCAGCGAGATATCAGAGAAATGGTACTCGTCCGCCAGCTTTTTTTGTGCTTCCTCATGCGTGTTGTCATCTGACATATAGCTGAACCACTCGCTCATGCTGTACGCCGACTGCTTTGGCTTGCATATTATTACCTCTGACACCTACTATACCATAAACTGTACTGTACTGCAAGACTATTTCTCACGCCGCCGCCAAAAACCGCCCTTTGTCACACAACACAACAATCCCGCTTTTTCAGAAGGGTGTTTTCTTCCCCATTGCGCCGGACAGCCGAAAGAAAGGGCAATATAGTGGTTGACAGATGAGCGGAAAAAAGCTAAAATAAAGAGTAAGTATCTGCATAAAAGGACAGATATTGCTGAAATGATAAGATGAAACGAGGAATATGGGAATGTCTATTGATATGGAAACAATGAAAGGACGGTTAGGTGCTCTGTGTGAAGAATACCGCCGTCACAACGGATTCAATGCACAGGATTATCAGACCTACGGTGTCAAAAGAGGTCTGAGAAATCCGGACGGTACAGGCGTTATGGCAGGACTGACCAATATCTGCAATGTTCACGGCTTTATGATGGCGGACGGCGTAAGAGTGCCTGACGAGGGCAAGCTGACCTATCGCGGTATTGACGTGAGGGACATTGTAAAGGCCTGCGTCAGTGAAAACCGTTTCGGATATGAAGAAGTCTGCTGGCTGCTGCTGTTCGGCTCACTGCCCACAGAAGACCAGCTTTCCACCTTCAAGGATACGCTCGGCTCTCTGCGTGACCTGCCCGACGGCTTTGTTGAAGACATGATTATGAAATCCCCTTCAAAGGATATCATGAACAAGTTGGGCCGTTCTGTGCTGGCGCTGTACTCATTTGATGAATACCCCGATGACACTTCGCTGGAAAATATCATGCGGCAGTCTATCCAGCTCATTGCTTCGCTTCCGACCATCATGACTTCCGCCTATCAGGTCAAGCGCAGGGCTTTCGACAAGGAAAGTATGTTTTTCCATCCCATCGACAAAACGCTGTCCTCCAGTGAATCTATCCTCCGTGCGCTTCGCCCCGACAGAATGTTCACCGACACCGAAGCAAAACTGCTTGACCTGTGCATGATACTTCATGCAGAACACGGCGGCGGCAACAACTCAACCTTTGCCGCAAGAGTGCTTTCTTCTTCGGGAACGGATACCTATGCAACCCTTTCGGCAGCTGTCGGCTCACTGAAAGGCCCCCGTCACGGCGGCGCTAACCTCCGTGTACACAAGATGATGGAGGAACTCAAGGAAGAAGTACAGGACTGGAGCGATGAAGATGAAATTTACCGTTTCCTGTCCGCTATCGTCCGCAAGGAAAAGAACGACCATTCCGGACTGATCTACGGCTTCGGCCATGCTATCTATACACTGTCTGACCCCAGAGCCGTTATCCTCAAGCAAACCGCTGAGAAACTGGCGAAGGAAAAGAACATGACCAAAGAATACGAGCTGTACAAAACCGTTGAAAAGCTCACGCCTGTCGTGCTTTCAGAAGTGAAGGGCAGCAGCAAGGTGATTTGTGCGAATGTCGATTTTTATTCCGGCTTTGTTTACGATATGCTGGGCATTCCGGGCGATCTGTTCACCCCGATGTTCGCTGTTTCGAGAATTGCCGGCTGGTGTGCACACCGTATCGAGGAAGTTACCTATGGCGGAAGAATCATTCGTCCCGCTTATCGTGCTATGGTGCATTCCAAGCACTACACCTCCATTGCTGAACGCTGACGATCGTGCTGTGAACGATGAATATAACATGAAAAGGAGTGTTGTCCCATGAAATTAAAAAAGCTGCTGATTCCCTCTATCCTGCTGTTTCTGGTGGGCGGAGGCATCAAAATCTGCGACACGCTGTTCAACGTGAACGGCAGCGGATTCCTTCTGAGTTCTGCGGCCTGCAACCTGACATTAGCGGGCGTTTTTGTGCTGATATACCTGCTCGGCTGCGGTCTGAGCTTTGCCGACCGTAAAAAGAACTTCAGGGCAGAGCCTTCCAAAAATTTCCTCTGCGGTCTGTTTGGCTTTATCGCTGCCGTTACCATTATCACCACCGGCGCTGTAAGGCTGCTCACACTCGGACAGTCCCTGATGGTGGAAAGTATCCTCGCCATTCTGGCGGGTCTTGTCCTGCTGTATGAGGCGTGTATTTCCTTTACCGGTGTCAACGGCATGAAAAAAATGCCCGTACTGGCGCTGGTCGTGCCTGTATGGTGCTGTATCCGCTTCATCGATCTGTTTATTGACTATACCCAGAAATCCCTCAAGGCAACCGAACTCTTCGATATTATCGCCCTTGCCTTCCTCATCATGTTCCTTTTCTACCAGTCTATGTACTTCGCTGGTATCAACAACCGCACAGCCGTCAGAAAATCCGCTGTCTACGGCGCTGTGTTCATTGTGCTGGGTCTTATCGTGTGTGCTGACCTTTTCCTGAAAATGGTGATCGGCAAAGCACCCCTTCCCAATATCGACACACAGGTTGTCGAGCCGACCTTCCTCAACATCGTGATCATTGCCGGAGATATTGCGCTGTGCTGCTATGCGTTCTTCTTCCTGTTTGAAACGATCAGAACGGCTGACAAAAACCTGACATGGCCGTCTGACCACCCGCAGGACGATCTTCTGCTGACGGAAGACACGGAGGAAAATGAACCTGCAGAAACCCCCGATCCGGAAAATGCACCTTCTGCCGGCAGCGATACCGCAGAACTGCCCGCAGAGGATAACCTGACAGATATCACTTCAGCAACTGCTACGGTAGAATACGCTCCTTATCAGACAGCTTCACAGGACACAGAACCTGTTGTTCCTCAGGTTCGTAAAATGACCGAACTGCAGAAAGAAGCCACACCGCCGCAGAAGGAAACGCCCCCCAAAGATGACACAAACGCTTATGGAGAACTTTTCCGTATACTGGACGAAATCAGCGAATAATATCCGGAAAACGGAATCTGCTGTTTTCCTTTTTCATCGGGAGGTGACAACATGACATTGACAGAATGTGCAGAGAAAGCGGCTTTGCTGAAAAGAAGCGGCTATAACTGCTGTCAGGCAGCTGCGGCAGCACTGGCGGAAATGGAAGGCACAGCACCGGACGATCTGCTGAAAATCGCTGCCGGCTTCGGCGCAGGCATGGGCAATATGGAGGCCACCTGCGGTGCGCTGGCCGGTGCAGTAATGATGGCAGGACGCAGAACAGACGGCAGAGGTACAGTACGCTATGCCAGACAGATTTCTGAAAACTTCAAAGCAAAGTGCGGATCTGTTACCTGCAGGGATCTGAAAGGCTATGGTGCGGCAAATATCTTTTGTCCGTGTGAACAGTGCGTCAGAAATGCTGTGCTTGCCTACGGTGAAGTAATGGGTCTTTCGGAATAAGCCGGAAAGAGTTTTCAGCGGATTCCCGCTCAGGTTTACTTCAGCCGGCTCAGAAGTCCGAAATAAACCGCAAAAAAAGATTGACAACAGGCAGAGTATATGCTATAATCTACCTGTTACGGACCAATAGCTCAGTTGGTCAGAGCAACCGGCTCATAACCGGTGGGTCCGGGGTTCGAGTCCCTGTTGGTCCAGTAAAGCGGAAACCCTGTCGATGTGTGTCGGCAGGGTTTCCGCTTATCTTTTTCACTTTCGGAACACAGGATTTTTCCCTTTTCCCTCCGGCAGAAAGAAGGAAAAAGATTGTAAACTTCTCATGATGTGGTATAATGAAATCGAAATATAATTATTTTCCGTCAGGGGTGTAGCTTATGCAAAAGTCAATTGTCTTTATTGATACAGAGGTCAGTACCAATGATGAAAAAATACATGATATCGGTGCAGTCAGGGAAAACGGCGATGTGTTTCACGGTGCTTCCGCAGATGGACTGTTTTCCTTTACAGACGGTTCCGGCTTCATATGCGGCCATAACATCATTCATCACGATCTGGTCTTTTTGAAAAAAGCGGCGGGCCGTCTGCCGGAACAGCCGGTGATTGATACTTTGTATCTCTCTCCGCTTCTTTTTCCGAACAGTCTGTATCACTCTTTGCTCAAAGACGACAAACTGCAAAGCGATGAACTCAACAATCCCGTCAATGACAGTAAAAAGGCAATGGATCTTTTCTATCAGGAACTGAACGCTTTCCGCAGTCTGCCGGAAACTATGAAAAATATCTATCATACCCTGCTTTCCAATGTGGAGGAATTCAGGGGATTTTTCATATATCTTGGTCAGGCGCAGCCTTCCGGAACCGCTGAAGCCATGATCCGGAGCTGTTTCAAAGATATGATCTGCACCAACAGTGACCTGAAATCCTTTATCAGCAATTACCCTGCGGAGCTTGCCTATGCGCTTTCCCTCATTTCTGCACACGACTCTGACAGCATTACTCCCCCATGGCTGATGCATCACTTTCCGCAGATAGAAACCATCGTCCGTTCCCTGAGAAATACCCCCTGTAAGACGGGCTGTCCCTATTGCCGCACCAAACTTAATATTCACCTTGCACTCAAAAATATCTTCGGATATGACACATTCCGCCAATACAACGGAGAACCCCTGCAGGAAATGGCGGCACAGGCGGCCGTTGACGGAAAATCCCTTCTGGCGGTCTTTCCTACGGGAGGCGGAAAATCCATCACCTTCCAGCTTCCCGCACTGATGGCAGGCAGAACGTCAAACGCCCTGACAGTCGTAATCTCTCCCCTCCAGTCACTGATGAAAGATCAGGTCGACAACCTCAGTCAGCTCGGCATCAGTGAAGCCGTTACCATCAACGGACTGCTTGACCCGATTGAAAGAGCCAACGCAATCGAACGGGTAGCAAACGGTTCTGCTGACCTGCTCTATATTTCTCCGGAACAGCTGCGCTCCAAAACCATTGAAAAGCTCCTCGTTTCCCGCAGCATTGCACGTTTCGTGATTGATGAGGCGCACTGTTTCTCTGCATGGGGACAGGATTTCAGAGTAGATTATCTCTATATCGGTGATTTTATCCGCCGTCTGCAGGAACTCAGACAAAACAGTGATACCATTCCTGTATCCTGCTTTACCGCTACCGCCAAACAAAAGGTTATCAGCGACATCTGCGACTATTTCAGACAAAAGCTGAACGTGAACCTCTCTCTTTTCACTTCCGCCGCAGACCGTGAAAACCTGCACTATATGGTACTGCATCAGGATACCGATGAAGAAAAATACAATACCCTGCGCAGCCTGATCGCTGAAAATGACTGTCCCGCTATTGTCTATGTATCCCGCACCAAAAGGACAAGGGAACTCGCTGAAAAACTGACCGCTGACGGCTTTCCCGCCAGAGCTTTCAACGGAAAAATGTCTGCCGCCGAAAAAGTCGAAAATCAGGAGGCTTTTATCCGGAATGATGTCCGCATCATTGTGGCAACCTCTGCTTTTGGCATGGGCGTGGATAAAAAAGATGTCCGTCTGGTCGTCCATTATGATATTTCCGACTCCCTTGAAAACTATGTGCAGGAAGCCGGCAGAGCAGGCAGAGATCCTCAGCTTCAGGCGAAATGCTATGTGCTGTATAACGATGCTGACCTTGACAAGCATTTCATTCTGCTGAATCAGACAAAACTGAGTATCAGCGAGATACAGCAGGTATGGCAGGCCATCAAGGCCATGACAAAAAAGCGTCCGTCTGTATGCTGTTCCGCTCTGGAAATTGCCCGTCAGGCTGGCTGGGACGATTCTGTCAGCGATATTGAAACAAGAGTGCGTACCGCCGTTTCTGCCCTTGAACACGCAGGCTATGTTAAAAGAGGACGCAATGTCCCCCGCGTTTATGCCACAGGTATTCAGGTAAAAAATATGGAAGAGGCTGTTTTCCGCATTGACAAATCTCCCCTTTTCTCTCATGATGACCAGAGAAAAAATGCCAAGCGCATCATTCGTTCCCTGATCTCAAGCAGAAGCATCGCCGGTGCAGGAAATGATGAAGCAGAATCCAGAATAGACTACCTCGCTGATACACTGGGCATTTCTAAAAATGACGTGATCGGCGCTGTCAATCTCATGCGTCAGGACGGACTGCTCGCAGATACAAAAGATATGTCTGCTTATATCTCTTCCTCTGATACCAAAAACAAGTCCATGCTCCTGCTCAATCACTTTTCTCAGCTCGAAAAATATGTTCTCGGCTGTATCACAGAAAACGGATGCCGGCTCAGCCTGAAAGAAATCAACGATCAGGCGGTGAGAAACGACGTTGCACAGGCAAGCATCAAAAATATCCGCACACTTATCTATTATCTCATCATCAGCGGCTATCTCGTCAGGTCTGAAAATGAAAACCATTCCTATTCTCTCACGCCTGCCCTGAGTCCGGCAGAAATGACAGAGAAGTTCCACCGCCGCATTGATATCTGTTCCTTTATCCTCGAAATGCTTTACAGCAGAGTTTCCCATTCTTCTGACCCCAGAGCCGAAAAACCGGTGCAGTTCTCTGTTGTGGAGCTTCTCAATGAGTACCAGTCCGTTCTGTTTCTTGGTGATGAGGCACGGAGCAGAACAACTCTTCACGACATAGAGGACGCTTTGCTCTATCTCTCCAAAATCAACGCCCTGAAGCTGGAAGGCGGCTTTCTCGTATTGTACAATGCAATGGAAATCAACCGGCTGGTGATGGACAACAAAATCCGCTACAAAATAGAGGACTATCGTTTTCTGGACGAATTCTATCAGCAGAAAATCCGCCAGATACATATTGTCGGGGAGTACGCCAATCTGATGACAAAGGATTATCAGGCGGCGCTGACCTTCGTACACGACTATTTCCAGATGGACTTCAAAAAATTCATAGCCAAATACTTCAAGGGTGACCGTTCCAAAGAAATCAGCCGCAACATCACACCGCAGAAATACCACAAGCTGTTCGGTGAGCTGTCCGGCATACAGTCGGAAATCATCAATGACGCAGAGTCAAAATATATCGTTGCGGCAGCAGGGCCAGGCAGCGGAAAAACCCGTGTACTGGTGCATAAGCTCGCTTCGCTCCTTCTGCTGGAAGATGTCAAGCATGAACAGCTTCTGATGCTGACCTTTTCCCGTGCCGCCGCTACTGAATTCAAAAAACGCCTGATTGACCTGATCGGCAACGCCGCCAACTTCGTGGAAATCAAAACTTTCCACTCCTACTGCTTCGAGCTGCTCGGAAGAATCGGCAGTCTTGAAGATGCCGGAAATGTTGTCGCAGATGCCGCCGCACTCATCGAAAACGGCGAAGTCGAACAAAGACAGATCAACAAGAGAGTTCTGGTCATCGACGAAGCACAGGATATGGACGAAAATGAATTCAACCTCGTCCGCGCACTGATGCGGCAAAATGACGATATGCGTATCATTGCCGTCGGAGATGATGACCAGAATATCTATGAATTTCGCGGTTCAGACTCCCGATATATGCGCAGAATGATAGAGGAATTCGGAGCAAAAAAATATGAAATGACCGAAAATTACCGGAGCTGCAGGGAAATTGTTTCGCTTGCCAACGCCTTTGTTTCTTCTATTGGCGGACGTATGAAATCTTCCCTTATCCGATCTGTCAGAACGGACAGCGGAAGAGTTTCCGTCACCCGCTATCCCCGCAGCAATATGTATGAAGCAGTCGCTGATCAGATCGCACAGGAACACACCGCCGGAACGGTCTGCGTCCTGACACATACCAACAGTGAAGCACTGCAGATGCAAAGCATTCTGAACGAAAAAGGAATTCATGCAAAACTGATTCAGTCGATGGACCGGTTTCGCCTCTGCAATCTGACAGAAATAAAGTTTCTCCTCAGCACCATCAAGGAACACCTGACTTCTCCCATCATCACAGATGAAACATGGGAATACGCCCGCCGCAGGATCACCGAAAAATACGCCGCCTCTGCCTGTCTGGAAAACATTCTCTGTATGATGGAACAGTTTGAAGCGATATTCCCTGTCCGGTATTTCTCCGACCTTCAGGAATTCATCAGCGAATCCAATTATGAGGATTTTTATCGGAACGAACAAAACGCCGTTATCATCTCCACCATACACAAGGCGAAGGGAAAAGAATTTGATACCGTTTATATGCTGCTCCGCAATACCGTGACCGATACGGACGAGCAGAAAAGAGGGCTGTATGTCGGCATCACACGGGCAAAAACAGCACTGTTTATTCATACCAACACCCAGCTTTTCGACCAATATCATTCTGAGGGTATCCGCTTTTTCCGTGATATCAGCCTTTACCCCTTCCCCAGAGAAATCACGCTCCAGATGACATACAAAGATGTCCACCTCGATTTCTTCAGCGAGGCACAGGACACGATCCTGACCCTCACCAGCGGAAGTCCCCTGCAGGTTAATGAACATTATCTGAGTGCAGTTGTCTGCGGAAGAGTCAGACGCGTTGTCCGCTTTTCCGGCGCATTCAACAAAAGAGTCGAAAAGCTCAGGGAATCCAACTATTTCCCTCATACCGCTTTTGTGCGCTTTATTGTTGAATGGAAAAATCAGAACACAGAGGAAGAGATACCCATACTGTTGGCGGACGTTGTTTTCCGCAGGGCAGAAAATCTCCCGTCAGCACCCGCTTTGCCTTAACGCCCGGACACTGACAATCCTTTCCCTTCTGTCCGGAAACGGAAAAGATTTTCCCTTCATTACTGCACAGTCCCTTCTGTCCGGAAACGGAAGGGACTTTCTTTTCCGCAGAAGAAGAAAAAACTGCCGTACCCCATCGGATACAGCAGTTTTGTGAAAAGCGGAGACGGAGGGATTCGAACCCTCGAGCCCGGTGAAGGGCTAACGCATTTCGAGTGCGCCCCGTTATGACCGCTTCGATACGTCTCCTTATGAAAGAAAGCCGGCAAAAACTCGACCTGCAACAGTATTCATTCTACCCGAAAACGTGCGAATTGTCAAGAGAAAAAAACACATTTCCCGTTCCGGAACACAGTATTTGACAAACGGAGCTTTTCGGTATATCATAGATGACAGAAAACAGAAAGAAGGATTGAATATGCTGTGTGACAGCCTGCCGGGGATAGAATGGTTCGCCAATGATAACCCCTACACCGAATGCAATTTCAGATTTCATTATATTATACTGCCCGATGTCAAAGAGGAAGTCATGACGGTAAAAATCTGGCACGGCATTTTCTGCTATGAAAAGAGCAAAGACGAAATTCTGTCGGAGCGCAGTTTCCCGCTGACAAAAGGCGGACGTGATGAAATGATCGCTTATATCCGTCAGGAAAACGGCGCTTATCACCAGATATGACCGGACGAAAAAAGATTTTGAAATTTTTTTCAAAAAACACTTGCATTTTTCATCAGGATATGCTATATTATTAAAGTGCTTTGGAACAGAAGCACAAAACACTTTGGAGAGTTGTCCGAGCTGGCCGAAGGAGCACGATTGGAAATCGTGTAAACGGCTACAACCGTTTCGAGGGTTCGAATCCCT
>CADCQO010000157.1 GCA_902803585.1 uncultured Ruminococcus sp. | reverse complement strand
GGTACTCAAAAAGGGTATCAGCAAGGCGGTTGCCACCGCAGTAGACACACTGAAAACAAATTCCAAGCAGGTCGAAGGTTCTAAGGATATCGCAAGAGTTGCTACCATTTCCGCAGGCGATGAAGTAATCGGTGCTCTGATTGCTGATGCAATGGAAAAGGTCGGCAAGGACGGCGTTATCACTGTTGAGGAGTCCAAGACAGCCGAAACTTATTCTGAGGTTGTTGAAGGTATGATGTTCGACAGAGGCTACATCACTCCTTATATGTGTACCGATACTGATAAGATGGAAGCTGTTATTGATGACGCTTACATTCTGATCACAGATAAGAAGATTTCCAACATTCAGGAAATGCTCCCGCTGCTGGAAGAAATCGAGAAGGCAGGCAAGAAGCTGGTTATCATTGCTGAGGATATCGAAGGCGAAGCACTGACCACACTCATTCTCAACAAACTGCGCGGTACTTTCGTATGTGTTGGCGTCAAGGCTCCTGGTTTCGGTGACAGAAGAAAGGAAATGCTGCGTGATATCGCTGTACTCACAGGCGGTCAGGTTATTTCTTCTGAGATCGGTCTTGAACTGAAAGATACCAACATTATGCAGCTTGGACGTGCCCGTCAGGTAAAGGTAGACAAGGAAAACACCATCATCGTAGACGGTGCAGGCGATGCAGAAGCCATCAAGGGCAGAGTAGCACAGATCCGTGCACAGATCGAAGTATCTACTTCTGATTTCGACAGAGAAAAGCTGCATGAGCGTCTTGCTAAACTGGCAGGCGGCGTAGCTGTTATTAAAGTCGGTGCTGCTACCGAAATCGAAATGAAGGAAAAGAAGCTCCGCATTGAGGATGCTCTGGCTGCAACAAAGGCTGCTGTTGAAGAAGGCATCGTAGCAGGCGGCGGTACAGCTCTGCTGAACACAGCCGGTGCTGTTTCTCAGTTGGTAGATGCTCTGGAGGGTGACGAGAAGACGGGTGCAAAGATCGTCCTCAAAGCACTTGAAGAGCCGGTTCGTCAGATTGCCGCTAATGCAGGTCTTGAAGGTTCTGTTATTGTTGACAAGATCATGACAGCAGACACGGTCGGCTATGGCTTTAATGCTCTGACTGAGGAATACGGCGATATGATGGAAAGCGGTATCGTTGACCCGACAAAGGTAACTCGTTCCGCTCTGCAGAATGCAGCATCTGTTGCTTCTATGGTTCTGACAACTGAATCCCTCGTAGCTGACATCAAGGAGCCGGCTGCGGCTGCTCCCGCTGTTGATCCTTCTATGGGCGGTATGTACTGATATTTTTCCGAAATTGTCCTTTCTCCGTGCCGGTTTCCGGTGCGGAGATTTTTTTTGAAAAATTTTAGAAACACCTTCTTTTTGACAATAGTTTATGCTATAATGTATTAGTTATCGTAAAAACCAAGCTGATTGAAGGATTTTTTACATAACAGAATCTGAAAAAGCCGAATAGGGTGAAGATACATTGAACGAACAAATTGAAAAACGAAGTGACATTATTGCTGGCCGTAATCCCGTTACAGAAGCACTTCGTTCCGGTCGATCCATTGACAGCATTCTGATTGCCAAAGGAGAACTGAACGGTTCTGTCAAGGTGATTGCCGCCAAAGCCAGAGCTATGAAAATCCCCATCAAGGAGGTAGACCGCAAAAAGCTGGATCTGATGTGCGGCGGTGCTGTACATCAGGGTGTCGCAGCGGTGGCGGCGGTCAAAGAATATGCTTCTGTTGACGATATTTTCGCTTTAGCAGAAAGCCGCAATGAATCCCCGTTTATCATCGTGCTGGATGAAATCGAAGATGCACATAATCTGGGCGCGATTATCCGTACCGCTGAGTGTGCTGGTGCACATGGTATTATCATTCCGAAAAGAAGGTCGGCAGGACTCAGTTATGCTGTCGGCAAAACTTCTGCGGGCGCTTACGAATATATGCCGGTGGCTCGTGTAACGAACATTCCCACTGTTTTAGAGGAATTGAAGGAAAGAGGCTGCTGGATCTACGGCGCAGATATGAACGGTTCTGTTTATACTGAAAACAATTTGAAGGGAGCGGCTGCGCTGGTCATTGGATCAGAAGGCAGCGGCATCGGCAAATTGGTACGGGAAAAGTGCGATGTTATTTTATCGCTGCCCATGTACGGAAAAATCAATTCGCTCAACGCCTCTGTGGCTGCCGGCATTCTTATGTATGAATTCATGCGTCAGCGTCATGATATCAAAGCAGTAAACGGAGGTTGATACAGATGTCTCATACAAACGAGCCTAAATCATCTCAGGAATCATCATCTTCTTCAACAATCCGTAATCTTTTTCGCCGCAATGAGTCACAGGCAGCCCCGCAGGATATACCTGATACTTACGAAGAGAATTTTCCTGTTTCTGAAAGGGATTCTGATGTCCGAAACAATGTCAGTACCAACGCTGACGAAACATCTTCCGAAATGACAGATCAGCGGGGAGGTTTTTTCAGCCGTTTCAAAACAAAGTGGCATTCCCTGCTTGATGCTATGAAGCAGCAGCCCGAAGAGGACGAAGAAAATGACGCAGAGGAAACAGAAGCAATATCCGAAACATCAGATGCGGTAGATCTGAGCGGCTTCAAACAAAGCTATAAAACGCCTTCGGCAAAACCGCCCGTTGAGTCAAGAGAAGAACAGGAGAAAAAGAAGTTTTTCAGCCGTTTCAAATTGTCTTTCATCGAAGCCTCCATAGAGGAAAAAACGGAGGACGAAGAAACCGAACCGCCTGTACAGCCGGAACAGCCGCCCGTACAGAAAAAGACGGATACCGCTGTCCCGAAAAAACCGGCAACAAAGCCTGCACCTCCGCCGGTTCAGAAAAATAAAATCCGTCAGACTGCACCGGAACAGGTTCCACCGAAAAAAGCACCTTTTGCCGGTACGGTTCCGGAACCTTCTCAGCAGACAGAGGAACACCGGCAGAAACAGCTGCCTGTTTTTGATGTTTTCGCAGACTTTGCCAGAGAACAGCAGGAAAATGCTTCTTCCCAGCCATATGATGCCCCTGTTTCCGCTAAAAGTGTTCCGGCATTTCAGAAGGATTCTGTACCCTCTTCCGCTGAAATGCCGGCCTCACCACCTCCGCCGGTACAGCATAAGACAGAAAAAGCACCTTCTGCTGTAACTGATGGCAGGACGGCTGACCAAAAGACACACGATGAAGAAATTGTTTTTGCTGCACCGCCTCAGAAGCCACGTCCAGCTGTGCCGACAGCGGTTTCTTCTCAAAAAACGGTGCGCCCCGCTGCAGGCAGTGTGCAGCAGGACAACGTCCCTGTACCGCCCCGCCGGACAGCAGAAAAGAAGGATATTCCGTCTGATAATGTTATTTACGGTACACCGCAAAGCAAACAGCCGTCTTCTGCTGCTGCAGAAAAGGATCTGACAGAAGGACATATGACCGGTGTTACCTATCAGCACAGCAATGCCATTCCCTTCATCATCATGGTGGGTAAGTTTACAGGAACACTGCGTGAGGAATATGAAGCGGTCAGGCAGTATCGTCTGGCACATCCTGCACCGCCGCCTGTTGTTCTTCCTCCGCCGACACCTGCCCTTCCTCCGAAACCGCCGAAACCGCAGAAACGAACGCTTTCCCCGAAAATCATTGAGAAGCTGACCGCAGTTTCCGCAGCAGATTCTGATGAAAAAAGCACTGCGCCGGTAACCGCCCATACACCGCCGGCGGTACAGCCTGAAAAAAAGGCGGAGGAACGAAAAGAAGAAAAAGAAGAAAAAGTCGTCTTTCTTCCGCAGGAGCCTAAAAAGCCCCCGAAAAGAAAAAAGAAAAAAACGCCGGCGGACGATCTTGAACAATACGAGGAAATACCAGACGAGCCTGAGAAAAAGTCCAGACAACAGCGTGTTTCCAAGGCACAGAAACAAAGGGCTGCCAAAGAAAAAAGGGAAAAGAGAAAGATTCGTCTTCGCAGCTTGTTTACTGGAGAAGAGGAATTTGACCCGAATGAGGAAATTTCAGGAGAAGTGATTGTCCGGCAGCAGTTGGACGACTACAATGAAGAAAAAGATGCAGATGCGATTAAGACGGACATTTCCTCCAGTTTCCAGTCTGTTTTTGTGAGAACGCTGATTCTTCTCGGTACATCAATTATTTCTATCACTGTGTCCCTGCTGGCACAATGTACGGATTTGTTCAGGGAGAATATCCGAAACGGCTGGCTATGGTTTGCCGTAATCAGCTTTCTGATGTTCTGTGTATCGGTGATTGCATCAAGAAATCCGATTGTGAACGGTCTGATGCCGCTGAGACACTTGAAGGGTAATTCAGATACTGCTGTTGCAGCGGCTTCTGTTGCGGTTGCGATGCAGTCTGTTACTTCGTTGTTTTTGCCGGATATCTATGTCAGCGGCGGAATGCACCTTTACACGCCCCTGCTGATTCTTGCCCTATTGTTCAACTCTGCAGGAAAACTGCTGATTATCACCAGAACACACTACAATTTCAATTTTCTTGTCAAGCCCTATCCTAAATACGCCGGCAAAATTTTTACGGATAAACAGAACGCCGAGAAAATGGTGCGTGATCTGGCACTCCGTAAACCGCTGGTCGGATATACCCGACGTGCCAGATTCATGAGCAACTTTTTACAGCTCTCCTATGCACCCGACCCGATTGAAAAAATGGCTGCATTCATTGCACCCTGGACGACCGCTTTTTCTCTGGTCAGCGGTATTGTATTCGGTGTTCTCCGGCAGAGTTTTATCGGCGGTTTGGCTTCCTTTGCGCTCGTAGCTTGTATGAGTATACCGATCAATTCTCTGCTGGCTATCAATCTGCCGCTGCGCAGACTGTGTAAAACATCCCTTCGCAGCGGTGCCATGATTACCAGTTATGAAACTGTAAGACAATTCTGTGACACCAACGCCATCATGATTGATTCTTCTCAACTGTATCCCAAGGGTTCCGTTACCCTCAGCGGTATGCGCGCCTTCAAGCAAAGTATGCTGAAAGATGCGCTTCAGGCGGGTGCAGCCATCATGTACGCTGTGAACGGTACGATGATTCACATCTTCGAAAACATTGTACAGTGCAGCAAAGAAAGCCTTCCGAAGGTAGACAACGTCATTTATGAGGACGGAAAAGGTCTGGTCGGCTGGGTCAATGATCAAAGAATTCTGATCGGTAATCTTGAACTGCTGAAATCGCATAATATCCAGCTGCCGGAAAAGCAGTTGGAGGATAAATACCTGAATCGCGGAGAAGATGTTATCTACATTTCCGTCAGCGGAGAACTGATTGCCATGTTCATTCTTTCTTACAAAACGAACAAAAACATCGCTAACGAACTGAAAACACTGGAGCAGAGCGGTGTTAATTTTGTTGTCCGTACGGTTGACCCTAATCTTACCAGAGATAAGGTAGCAGAGCGTTTCGGTCTGTTTTATCGCTGCATTACCATTCTTCCGACAGGTCTGGGCAACATCTGTCACGATGCAATGTCACAGGTAGATGAACAGTCCCGTGCTTATCTTGTAACAAGAGGAAAATTGTCTTCCTTTGCCAAAGCGGTATCCGGCTGTATCAAAATGAAATCAGGTATCATGCTTGCCAAGATACTTCAGTATTTTTCCGTAGGCATGGGCTTGCTGCTGGTAACAATGATTTCCTTTGTATCCGGCTTTGAAAAATTGGGATGTATGGAAATGCTGATCTATATCGGATTTTTTGCCATTACCTCGATCATTGCCTCGCTGATCAAAAAATAACATAAAGGAATGAGTAAATATGAAAGTAGCTCCGTCTTTGCTTTCGTGTGATTTTTCTAAGATGGGGGAAGAAATTGTCCGTGTGGATCAGGCAGGTGCCGACTTGATTCATCTTGATGTCATGGACGGTCATTTTGTACCGAATATCACAATGGGACCCGCCGTGATTGCAGGGGTACGTCCTTATACAAAACTGCCGTTTGATGTACACCTGATGATTGATGATCCGCTGAAATATATTGATGCCTTTGCTGATGCGGGTGCAGATATTATTACATTTCACGCAGAAGCCGGATCAGATATTGCTGCAACGATTGCAAAAATCAACGCCAGAGGTCTGAAGGCCGGTCTGGTGATTAAACCCAAAACTCCCGCCGAGGTTGTTTTTCCGTATCTTTCAGAACTTTACATGGTGGTAGTTATGACCGTAGAACCGGGATTTGGCGGACAATCCTTTATGGCGGATATGATGCCGAAGGTGACAGTCCTAAAGGAAGAATGCCGGCGCAGGGGCTTGTCGGTGCAGATAGAGGCCGACGGCGGCATTTCTGAAAAAACAGTAGGAGCAGCTGCGGCAGTCGGCGTGGATATCTGCGTATCGGGTACAGGTGTATTCAAGGCAAAGGATACCGCCGCGGCAATCCGCTTTTTACAAAATGCCGACAGAAAAGGCTGAAATGATGCAAACGGGTGGGATATTTTGCACGGATTTGCTCAGAAAACCAAATGCAGTTTAACCCCACTGACAGCTTGTATGGCAATTTAGAATTCCGTACGGATTTCAATAAAAATCTTGACAAATCCGCCGAAAGGTGGTACAATAATTCATGCTGTGCATGGCACGGCTATCCTTACCCCTCTTGAAAGGGGTCATAGTCCGAAAGGAGGTCAATCAAATGGCAGTTATTAATTCTTATGAGGCTGTTATCGTATTTTCTCTGAAGCGTGGAGAGGATGCTGTGGCTGATACTGTAAAGAAGTTCACAGACCTGATTGAGAAGCATGCTACCATGGAAAGCGTTGATGAGTGGGGCAAGAGAAGACTTGCTTATCAGATCAACAAGGAATCTGACGCTTACTATGTGCTGTATACTTTCAAGTCTGAGCCTGTTTTCCCGGCAGAACTCGACAGAATCACCAAGATCACAGACGGCGTACTCCGTTCTATGATCATCAAGAAGGATGCTTGATCAGGGAGGCGGGTTGTTTTATGAATAACGTTTCTTTAATCGGCAGACTGACCGCTGACCCTGAACTCAGACATACCCAGTCTGGTATTGCTAACGTCAGGTTTACTATTGCTGTTGACCGCACTTTTGTAAAGGCGGGAGAAGAACGTCAGGCAGATTTTATTTCTATCGTGGCGTGGAGACAGACAGCAGAGTTTATCTGTAAGTATTTCTCCAAGGGCAGACGCATTGCCGTTATCGGAGAAATCAGAACCGGTTCCTATGTTGACAAGGACGGTGTCAAACGTTATACAACAGAAGTCTGGGCTAATAATGTTGAGTTCTGTGATTCCAAAAACGATTCGTCAGGCGGCGGTGAACAACGCAGCTACTCACAGGCAGCACCTCGTCATCAGGAAACACCTGCTCCTGTTCCGTCTTATTCCAGCGGAGATACAGGTGATTTTGAGATGACAAATGATGAGGATCTGCCCTTCTAATTATAATGTAAGGAGGAAATACCAATGGCTGAAAGACCTGAGAGAGACAACCGCAGAGGCGGTCGCAAGAGCCGTAAAAAGGTTTGCGCCTTCTGTGTAGATAAGGTTGAAGTAATCGATTACAAGGATATTTCAAGACTTCGTCGTTTTGTTTCTGAAAGAGCAAAGATTCTCCCCCGCCGTGTAACAGGCACCTGTGCCCGTCACCAGAGAGAGTTGACTGTCGCTATCAAGCGCGCAAGATATCTTGCTCTCATGCCCTATACCAGCGACTGATTTGTTTTACCGATGTCTTTTTTGGGCATCGGTTTTCTTTTACATTTCATCAGAAAGAGGTATATCTATGAAACACGTCTATAAAACCAAAAATACCTGTTCCCGTTCCATAGAATTTGATCTGGAAGACGGCATCGTTACCAATGTAAAATTCAATGGCGGCTGTATGGGCAATACACAAGGTGTAGCTGTTCTTGCAGAAGGTATGAAGGCGGAGGATATTATCCGCAAGTGTAAGAATATCCAGTGCGGTTTTCGCGGCACTTCCTGTCCTGACCAACTGGCACTGGCACTTGAAGCAGCACTCAGACAGTGATTTTTGACCGACCCTTTCCATTATCACGGAGAGGGCCGTTTTTTACAGCCAAAATTCACGCTCTTTTTTACATCGTCTGTGTTATAGTATTGTCACAGCAGAATCAGGCTTTTCTGCTTTTCGGATGGGAAAAACCATTGACACAGCTCCTTTCAGACGATACAATATTATCAGCGACCCCTTTCAAAAGAAATCAGTAAAAAAGGAGAAATGACAATGGCAGAAATCAGACCTTTTAAAGCCCTTCGATTCAATACCGCTAATGCCGGTGCTATCGGGGAGTTAGTTTGCCCGCCCTATGACATTATCAGCGAAGAACAGAGATTGGCTTATCTGCAGCGCAATCCACACAACATCATACGTCTGGAACTTCCGAAAGGTGAAAACCCCTATGAAGAAGCCGGTGCTGCCCTGAATCGCTGGCTGGAGGAAGGCATTCTTCAGCAGGATGAGCAGGAGGGCATCTATATTTACGAGGAAGAATTCACTGTAAACGGACTGCACACAAAGTTTAAGGGCTGTATTGTTCGTGTAAAGTTAGAGGAGTTTTCCAAGGGTGTTGTTCTGCCGCATGAGGAAACGCTTTCTAAGGCAAAGGAGGACAGATTTAACCTGATGAAGGCTACTGACTGTAATTTCAGCCAGATCTATTCTCTCTATATGGATCCTGAACATGAAATCACCAGACAGTTAGAAGCGCTGTCGAAAGGCACACCCGAAAACGAACTTACGGATCATGACGGTGTGACACACAGATTGTGGATTGTAACAGATCCGCAGGCGATTGCACCTATCTGTACCGCATTTGCTGACAAAAAGCTCTACATTGCAGACGGTCATCATCGGTATGAAACCGCTCTGAATTACCGTAATTACTGCCGTGAAAATAATAAAGGCAGCGGGGGCGAGGACTATGTCATGATGATGCTGGTAGATATGGAGCATCCTGGTCTTGTAGTACTGCCGACACATCGTCTGGTACGGGATCTGCCCGCCTTTGACAGAGAAAAACTGCTGGAGGGCTGCAAAACTTACTTTGAGGTCAGCGAGGAACAGGACATTTCCACAGCCGAAACAAAACTGAAAGCCCTTTATGAAGAAGGCAAAAAAGCCTTTGCTTTTTACAGCGGCGGCAGCGGCTATGCACTGTTGACACTCAGGGATACCGACATTCTGGCGCAGCTTTTGCCGGATAAGAGCGCAGCTTCTCAGGGATTGGACGTTACCGTACTGCACACGCTGATCTTAGAGAAAATTTTCGGCATTGATGCAGAGAACATGGCAAAACAGATCAACCTCACTTATGTAAAGCAGTTTGAGGACGCAGTTGCTGCCGTACAGAACGGTCAGGCGCAGTGTGCATTTATCCTGAATCCGACAAAGGTAACAGAAATTCGTGATGTAGCGGCCGCCGGAGAAAAAATGCCTCAGAAATCTACTTATTTCTATCCCAAGCTGATCACAGGTCTGGTAATGAATCGTTTCTGAAAAGTCCCTTCCAAAAGAAAAGCATGATTCTGCTGAATACCATTCGGAGGGATCATCATGCTTCGTAACCACCAGCTGAAACACCGCTCATTTCAGGAGTGCTTTTCCGTCCGTACAAACGGTTCGTCCGCTCTGGCGGCAGAAGATACGGAACCGTCTGTCACAGAGGAGGATTTTTCCGGAGGGCAGAAGCGTTCCGGTATTCGCCTGACAAAGTTTTCGCCGGACTCTCCGACCGCTGCGCCGTCAGATGACAGCGGTCAACTGGCGGCAGCATCAGTCACAGAAGAAGCAGCGCAGATATCTGCTAAATCAGCAGACAACGATTTTTCCGAAAGTATTCCGCAGACTGACACGGCAGATGAAACGGTTTATTTTCCGGTAGGCACAGAATACGTCAAGAGTGACAGCGACCTGCCCAAAGCGGACAATAAACATACACTTCCTGACACTGCCGGCATTATCTATGAGGTGGCGGAGGAACTGTATTGCAAGGAAAAAACCGCTGCGGAGATAGAAGCCCTTTGTCAGCCGCCGTTTCAGAAAGTTTTCGACCGTAAACAGATTGAAAAGCTTGACTTGCGGGCAGAGGAACATACACGCCGTTTGCTGGCAGATAATCTTGAACTGACCGAACCGGAAGGAACGGACAGCCATTTGAAAGAAAGTCAGCCGCTTTCGGTTGCCAAAGCCTTTTTATTGCAGGCGCTTTTGTGCATTCCTCTGCTCAATATTGCTGCGGCCTTGCTGATGAGTTTCGGTGCAAAGGTCAACAGCAATATCAGAGCCTGCTGTCGGGCATTTCTTGTTTGGTCGGTGCTGCTGATGACAATTGCTCTTGGATATTTTACAGTCAGTTATTTTTCCGATCCCGCACATCAGATAGTTTTAGATAAGTTTGTTTCTCTTTTCCAACCCGAATAAGCTGCCAGCTGTCCGGGGCAGTTAGTTGTCAGTCACAACAAAAGTTTCTCCAGTCTTTTCAAAGGCTGCAGGGGCATGGGGCAGAGCCATCTGCTGGGATTTGGAGCAAAACCCCGACAAATAGGGTAGACTGAGGGACACATTGTCCCTCAACCTCCCATTGCACCGTACGTACGGGTCTCGTATACGGCGCTACATAAAT
>CADCQO010000156.1 GCA_902803585.1 uncultured Ruminococcus sp. | reverse complement strand
CGTCATTTCAGAAGGCATTACCGAAATCGGAGAGCAGATTTTTGCAGCCGGTAACAAAATCGAAAGCGTTTCTCTGCCGCAATCCCTTGAAGCAATCGGCTATCAGGCATTTTATGAATGTAAGATGCTGAAAACAGTGGAGATTCCCGACAGCGTAACAAAAATAGAAGAACGCGCCTTCGCTCTTTGTGACGGTCTGGAGGAGGTTAAGCTGCCGAGCGGTCTGAAAACCCTTTCACAAGGCGTATTCCAGCACTGCGTTTCGCTGAAGGAGGTCGTTGTTCCCGAAGCTGTTAAAAAGCTCATGGACGATGTATTCGTTGACTGTACCGGTCTGACCTCTGTAACTCTGCCGGAAGCTCTGACAAAAATCGGAAGCCGGTGTTTTTCCTCTGCAAAGAATATCACAACACTCACAATTCCCGCAAGCGTAACATCTGTGGACAATTATGCTTTTTCAGGCTGGACAGAGGAACAAACAATCATCTTTAAGGGTAAAACGGAAGATTACGAATTCTATTACAAAGACTGGAACAGCGGCTGCAAAGCGAAGATCGTTTTTGAACCGTAAGAATACAACACACACATTACACGAACTTTTACTATAATATCATATATAGTATTTATAAATGGGAGATTAAACATGAAGGTTACAATATCTGCCCCGGCGAAGCTGAACCTGTTTCTTGAGATCACAGGACAGCGCAGTGACGGCTACCATCTGCTTGATACGGTCATGCAGTCGGTATCGCTCTATGATGATATCACCGTATCAGAGGAGGACGACCAAAGCGACATTACCGTTCAGTGCTCGGATAAGCTGATTCCCTGCGATGAAACCAACACGGCATACCGTGCGGCAGTATTATTCTTTGAACACAACAATATGCAGCCCCGCGGACTGCATATCCACATTAAAAAGCGTATTCCCGCTCAGGCGGGAATGGGCGGCGGCAGTGCTGACGCGGCAGCAGTGCTTCTTGCAATGAATGAGCTGTATGACACAGACCTCGACCGTGCGGAGCTTGCACGTATTGCCGAAAAGATCGGCGCAGATGTACCATTTTGTGTCTATAACGGCACAATGTCTGCCGGCGGTATCGGCACGATCCTCACCCCTCTGCCCGATATGCCCGCTTGCAGTATCGTGATCGTCAAGCCCGATGTCATGATTTCTACCAAAGATGCCTACACAAAAGCCGATCATATCGGATACAGCCATACAAAATCATCTGATTCGATCGTTGAAAGCATCTGCGCCGGATTGACCGCAGATATCGGCAGAAAACTGTTTAACCGCTTTGAACAGATCTCGGACGTTCCCGAGCTGGACAGCATTAAAACCGTTATGAAGAATCATAAAGCTGCGGGAGCGTGTATGACGGGCAGCGGCTCTGCTGTTTTCGGCATTTTTGAAAGCAGCGAAGATGCTGATGACTGCGCCGATGAACTCTCAAAGCACTTCGACAAGGTATATACCGTTAATCCCGTAAACTGATCTGCAATCCTGCAAAATGTCCCCGCTGACAGCACGTTCATGACTGTCGGCGGGGACTTCGTTTTTGATTGCAAACGAACATCTTATTATAATCATGCCAATCTGTGCTCCGAAGATAACATCTTTCATATAATGCGGTAATATGGCTGCATATATCTTGTGAAAAGTTTATAAAAAACTTGTGTAACTTTGTGCAAAAAAAACGTAAAAAAGCGTTGACTTTTTAAAGAATATGAGATACAATGTATGTGAAAATAGTTTCAAAATATTTCTCTTAAATTGTGTAGAAATCTTGTGTGCGATTATTCGTATGGTTTCTTCATTACAATGGAAATCTATGTCCGAACAAATTCAGATCATGTGAGGTGCTGACTATGCCTGTATCTATGCTGCCCTGATAGTGTAAGTCAACCAACTTATAAGTTATTATCGTTTACAAGTCGGTTATTATATCGTAACATAAAACTATTGGTTTGTAAAGTAAAGGAGCGATTTAAATGGCAAAATTCAGAAAAGCTTTTATGTCCATCTTGCTTGTGCTGTCTGTTATACTGTCGATCGGTGCGGTAACTGCACAAGCTGCTTACGTACCGAAATTTGAAGCTTATGGCGGCTTAACAACCAACAGGTCTTTAACAGGTAGTGCCGGTTTGCTCAACACCTATGTTGAATACTGCAATTTTTCCTCATCTGTCAGCGATCATACGGACAGTGCAAAATATACTTGGTGCAAAACCTACTCCATCACCAATGGTGTCTACTCAACGATAAAGACCTGCTCCAGTAACTATACTACAAGCACTGTTGCTCATT
>CADCQO010000155.1 GCA_902803585.1 uncultured Ruminococcus sp. | reverse complement strand
GCCCGTCTTATCAATATGCACACCATCAAGCCTATTGATAAGGATATCATCATCAAGGCTGCACAGGAAACCGGTAGAATCATTACCGTTGAAGAACATAATGTTGTCGGCGGTCTGGGTGAGGCTGTCAGCAGTGTTACCGCTGAGTATTGTCCTGTACCGGTCAAGAAAATCGGTATCGGTGATGTTTTCGGACACAGCGGCCCTGCAGTTGGTTTGCTGGCAGAGTTTGGTCTTGATGCAGCAGGTCTGACCAAGCGCATCGAACAGTTAACGAAAGACTAATCCCAACAGCGTCCGAGCGATCGGGCGCTGTTTTTTCTATCAGTATCAAAGGAGGCTTTCCGATGGCGGCTGTCAACAGAGAAAAGGTCATCGTCAGAACCAGTATTATCGGCATCACAGCCAATGTTATATTAGCGGCATTCAAAGCCGTTGTTGGTTTGCTGTCCGGTTCAATTGCCATCGTACTCGATGCGGTTAATAATACCAGCGATGCACTGTCATCGGTCATTGCGGTGATCGGTGCGAAACTGGCCGGCAGACCAGCTGATAAAAAACACCCCTACGGTCATGGACGATATGAGCATATCAGTGCGGCAGTTATTTCGGTCATTATTCTGTATGCCGGCATTACTTCGCTGACGGAATCCATCAAGGGAATTTTTCACCCTGAAACGCCTGAATATACTGTGGTAACATTTGTCGTAGTGGGAACAGCGGTCGTTGTAAAGATAGTGCTGGGATTGTATGTCCGCAAAACAGGAAAGGCGTGTGATTCTGACGCTTTGGTGAATTCCGGCACAGATGCCCTTCAGGACGCCGTTATTTCCGCTTCAACTATTGCGGCGGCCATTCTTTTCCTGCTTTTCGGCTGGCAGCTGGAAGCGTATCTTGGCGTTATTATTTCCGGCTTCATCATTAAAGCAGGTATTGAAATGATGCGGGAAACCATCAGCAAAATTTTAGGAGAGCGGGCAGACAGCGAGCTTTCTTCTGCGGTCAAAAAAACAATTGCGTCAACAGAAGGCGTACTGGGGGCTTATGATCTGGTAATGAACAGCTATGGCCCTGAACGCTGGATGGCATCGGTGCATATTGCTGTACCCGATACATGGACAGCCGATAAAATTGATGCTGTCAGCCGTGAAATTGCCAATGAGGTGTTTGTGAAAAATCATGTGGTGATTACGGCAGTCGGTATCTACTCGCACAATACAAAAGACGATGAAGTGTCAGCTATTCGTTCGGCTGTTACAGAGTTGGTTATGGCGGAAAAGTATGTTCTGCAAATACACGGCTTTTTTTGTGATATCCGGAAAAAAACGATTCGTTTTGATTTGGTGCTTGATTTTGCCGCACCTGATAAAAATGAACTGATACAGAATATAACTGATAAGGTGCAGGCGATGTATCCGGCATTTACAGTATGGATACAGCCCGATTCCGATTTTTCGGATTAGGAGCGGTTTGCTTTGAATTCGTCAAAAAAGGCTTGACAAATCGCACGGCGTAATATATAATAATGACACAATACATATGTAATTCATAGGTATTGAAATGCTGCCATTTATGGCATAACATAGGAGGAAAGAAGAATGGAAAGAAAAAAAAGAAGCGACCATCTCCGTTATCTGGTGCTGACGGCGATTTTCAGTGCGATGGTATATGTGCTGACATCTTTCGTCAGAATTCCGACACATCAGGGCTATATCCATGTGGGAGATGGCATTATTTATCTGGCGGCGGCAATCCTTCCGATGCCCTACGCAATGCTGACAGGTGCCATTGGCGCGGGTTTGTCCGATTATCTGGCAGGATATCCGCTGTGGGTACTGCCGACCATCATTATCAAAGCATTGACGGCGCTGGCATTTTCGCACAGCAAGCCTACTCTTGTCAATAAAAGAAATATCATCGGATTATTTCCGGCGGCAGCCATTTGTGTCGGTGGTTACTATCTGGCAGCAGTGATTTTATACGGCAGTTGGGCGACAGCTCTGGCAGATATTCCGACCAATGCCATTCAGAGTGCAGCAAGTTCCGCACTGTTTGTATTTCTTGGTATTTCACTGGATAAAATGTCGTTCAAACAGCGTTTTCTCGCCGTCTCCGCTCATCAGCGTTATGAAAGCAGAAAAAGCTGACCTCATCAGAAATATCATACAAGCATCGAGCCGGCACAGTTTGTGTCCGGCTTTTTTGCTTGATACGCTGACTGGTCTGCTTTTTTGAATACACCGGCCTTCCTGCGCGTTCAGGGTTTTCTCTTCAAAATTTTTCATCAAACACACGTTTTTTGAAGCGTTTCTTTGAAATATTTTTCTGAAGCAGATGATAAGAACATATTTTGGTGATAGG
>CADCQO010000154.1 GCA_902803585.1 uncultured Ruminococcus sp. | reverse complement strand
GCCGCCGTCAAAGCCACCCGCACCGGACGCATCGGTGTGATCGGCACGTCCACTACCGTCAACAGCGGCTCCTACAAAAATGAAATTCTCCGGCTCAACAGGGATATCACCGTTTTTCAGCAGGACTGCCCGCTTTTTGTGTCGCTGGTCGAAAACAGCTTCATTTCTCCCGATGATGAAATCGTCCGTCTGGTGGTGGAACGCTACCTCAAAAAGCTCAAAAACGAGGGAATCGACACGCTGATTCTCGGCTGTACCCATTTCCCCATCATTTCGCAGGCGATCGCCAATTATCTCGGCGACGGCGTTTCATTGATTGACTCCGGACGTGAAACGGCACTCTGGGCGGCAAAGCTCCTTCAGGAAAAACGTCTGCTCAACACCTCTGAGGAAGCGGGTGCCTGCCGTTACTATGTCAGCGATACCGTTGAAGATTTCCGCCGTGTGGCAGAGATTTTTCTCAACCATTCTGTCGGAAATGAAGTGTCCCATATCAACCTTGAGTTAATCAACAGCTGATGCTTTTTTTACATTCTCAGAAAGGAAAAAGTCATGGAAGAAAATTATATTCTGTCGGTTACCGGTACGCAGACCATAGGCGACAGCTCGGATAAAATCCAGCTCAAAACGGTTGCTTCCTATGTTGCCAGAAACGGCAGCCGCTATATTACCTATAAGGAATACGATGCACAGAATCCCGACAAGAAATACCGCACGACGATTAAAGTCGACCCCAATGATATCGTTACCGTGATGAAAAACGGCACAGAAAGCCATCATCTCGTTCTTGAAACGGGTGAACGCCACAAATGCGAGTATATCACCCCCTTAGGCGTTATTGCACTGGGCGTTTACACCGAGTATGTTCACGTTGATCTGAACGACTGCGGCGGCGATCTGACCGTCCGCTACACCATCGACGTGGAATCAGAATTAGCCAGCAGAAATGAACTGCACCTGAAATTAGAGGAGGCTCAGAAGAATGTCAACAGCGAATCAGACAGTTAACAGCCTGAGAGAGGCAATCACAAAAGCCGTTTCGGCGGCACAGGCGGCGGGAGATCTGCCGCAGGCGGAAATGCCCGCTTTTACAATCGAAATCCCCGCTGACAGAAGTCACGGCGATCTGGCGGCCAATGCGGCGATGGTTTCCGCGAGAGCATTCCGTTCCGCACCCCGCAAAATTGCTGAAGCCATTATGAAACATCTCGATCTGACGGGAACAAACCTGTCCCGCTGTGAGATTGCAGGGCCCGGCTTCATGAACTTTTTCTATGATGCGTCGTTCTACGCTTCCGTCCTCCGTGAGATTCAGTCCGCAGGCGAACAGTACGGCCATACCGATATCGGCAAGGGAAAGAAAGTGCTGGTGGAGTTCGTATCCGCCAACCCCACAGGCCCTATGCACGTCGGCAATGCAAGAGGCGGCGCACTGGGCGATTCTCTGGCAAGCGTACTGCAGGCGGCAGGCTATCAGGTAGACAGGGAATTCTACATCAATGATGCCGGCAACCAGATAGAAAAATTTGCTACTTCACTCGAAGTCCGCTATTTACAGCTGTATCAGGACGGCGTTGAAATGCCTGAGGACGCTTATCACGGTCAGGATATCATCGACCATGCAAAGAACTTTGCCGGCAAGTGCGGCGACAAGTATGTCAATGTTCCCCCTGAGGCAAGAAGAACCGCTCTGGTCAGCTATGCCCTGCCCCTGAATATCGAGGCTCTGGAACGTGATCTCGCAAAATACCGCATTCATTACGACCGCTGGTTCAGGGAAAGCACTCTGCACAACAGCGGCGCAGTGACGGACGTTGTAAAACAGCTCACCGAAAAGGGCCATACATATGAACAGGACGGCGCTGTCTGGTTCAGAGCGTCCGCCTTCGGTGCAGACAAGGACTTTGTGCTGGTGCGCTCCAACGGCCTGCCGACTTACGTTGTGCCGGATATCGCCTATCACTACGACAAACTCGTCACAAGAGGCTATGACAAAGCCATTGACGTGCTGGGTGCTGACCATCACGGCTATGTCCCCCGTCTGAAAGCGGCACTTACCGCTCTGGGCGTGGACGCTTCCCGCCTTGATGTCGTTCTCATGCAGATGGTGTTCCTCGTCAAGGACGGTGAACGTGTGAAGCTCTCCAAACGAAGCGGAAAGGCGATCACGCTCGTGACCCTTCTCGATGAAATCCCGATTGATGCCGCCCGCTTCTTCTTTAACCTGCGTGAAGCCAACAGCCCCTTTGAATTCGACCTCGATCTGGCGATTGACAAATCTTCCCAGAATCCCGTATACTATGTACAGTATGCCCATGCCCGTATCTGCAACATTCTGAAAACACTGGAAAACGAAGGCATTACCCCCGCAGAATGCACCGATGAAGATCTGGCACTGCTTACCGCTCCCGAAGAAATAGAGCTTATCCACAAACTCTCCCTGATGACCAGCGAAATGACCGCCGCCGCCAAAGACTATGACCCCTCCCGCATGACCCGCTATGTCTATGAAGTGGCGACGCTCTTCCACAAGTTCTACAACGCCTGCCGTGTC
This sequence comes from uncultured Ruminococcus sp., assembly GCA_902803585.1. Classification (GTDB taxonomy): domain Bacteria; phylum Bacillota; class Clostridia; order Oscillospirales; family Acutalibacteraceae; genus UBA1213. Next base: position 868 of record CADCQO010000154.1, on the reverse strand, counting down.
ATGAATGACAATCCTTCTCTCACACAGGCACGTCTGGCTCTCTGCCTCTCTGTCAAAACCGTTATCAGCAATATTCTTACCCTCTTCAAAATCAGCGCTCCCGAAGCGATGTGATCGGGCGGAAAGCGGAAAGTGGAAAATTGTGGTCTGGCTCCCCTTCAAACGAAAATAGAAATTTGATTTTGTGTTAGGAGAAATGATGATGAGGTTTCCTTTTTCGCTGCCGATGATAATGGACGGCGTAGGTTCGTGCGAAGAACTGACAGGCGATGACCCTGACAGTCTGTGCAGTGAAATTGCCGTATGTGAAAATCCCGCTATACTCGTGCAGTCCGCCAGACAGGCACTGTCCGCAGGTGTTGACGCTCTGCTCTCCCCGACCGGCGGCATTATGCACACCCTTCTGGAAGATTTCAGCATAGACGAACAATTTACTGACCTGCACGAAGATATTACAGAACAGGTGCTGTCCTGCGCCAGCGGTCAGCCTGTCGGCGGCGTGATTCATGAAAATGTCCGCATACATGAGGAATACGGCGAAAGTGTCTTTGAAAGCGCATTTTTCGACCATCTCGAAAAAATCACCGCACTCAGGGACGCTGGCGTTTCGTTTGTGCTTCTCGAAGATTTCGACAAACTCTGGGATATGCGGGCGGCAGTACTGGCGGCCAAAAGCTTGGAAATGCCTGTTTTCGTCAAAATCTGCACCGATGACGAGGGAAAAACCAAAGGCGACACCGATTATATCGCCGCTCTGATTACCCTTCAGGCACTCGGCGCAGATGCGTTTGGTATCTCCTGTACGGAAAATGCGGAATGTCTGGCAAGGCTCATCAAGCGGGCGTTTCCTCATGCGGAAATTCCTCTC
>CADCQO010000153.1 GCA_902803585.1 uncultured Ruminococcus sp. | reverse complement strand
GCCATGAACGCAAAAAAACGGCAGACGAAAAAGAAAAAAGGCAAATGACCGCTGTACTGCGGTTTATCTGCCCTTTCATTTACCTATACTATCATAAAAAAGGAGTGTTGTCATTATGTCCGTTATTGAAATCACCGCCGCTAATTTTGAGCAGGAAGTACTGAAATCCGATAAGCCTGTCATGCTGGATTTCTGGGCAGTATGGTGCGGCCCGTGCAGAATGCTCTCCCCCGTCATCGCAGAAATCGCAGCAGAAAACCCCCATATCAAGGTCGGCGCAGTCAATGTTGACAACGAAATGTCTTTGGCAGAAAGATACAACATTATGAGTATTCCCACTGTTATGGTATTCAACAACGGCAAGCTGGTAGACACCTCTGTCGGCGTAAAGCCCAAGAGAGAACTGCTCGCAATGATCGAGGACTAACACATGGCGGTCAGACCGCTGTCGATTCCTGAAAACTGAATATCCTGTTCCGCTCCGGCGGGCAGAAAAAACGTGGAGTCCGATACTGCAGAACAGTCGGACTCCACATTTATTTTTAAACTGGGGTGTAAGGCTGCGGGACTTGTGGGGACACATACACACTATTAGTATATGAGTATATTTCAGTAATCATTGCGGATATATTCTTTTTTCTATAGAGGAAACAAAATCGAATACGATGCAGCAGAATGGAAAAAGAAAGCAAAGCAGAGCGAGAAAATGCCGGAAGATATCACGCAGTCAGAACAGTTAGTTTTTTACTTTCAGTCGCTGAAAATCAATGCGTCTATAACATCTGCATAGGCACTGTAAGGATTCGCTCCTGTCAGCTTGTCCAGCAAATAACCGTTACGGAAAAACAGTACAGTCGGCGTTGTGTCTACGGCAAAAACATCTGCCACATCGGGCGACTGCTCCACATCAAGTGCCAGCACTCGCAGGTAGTCATAGTAATCATCTGCTATTTCCTCCATAATGGGCATCATGGAACGGCTCTGTGTGCAAAATTGTGAAAAACAAAAAACAACCGTCAGACCATCTTCAATACGTCTTTCGAAATCGTAAGAATCGACATAAATAATATCATCACTCATACTATCCACACCCTTTTATTGATATTTTTCGCTGAAAGGCCATGCTATAATGGGAACTGTCGAAAGGAAATCACTTCTTTCGCTCATCCATCATTCCCCTCAGACGAACCGCAAAAAAGCCGATAAACGGAAGCTGTTTCTGCTGGAACTGCAGGGCAGCGGATACGCCGAAGAATACCAGAAAAAGGTACGCCAGCGTGATCGCACCTGTCAGCAAAAAAGCGGCCATCATCTGCAGGGACGAAGAGAAGGACAGCACCAGCAATATCAGTCCCTCCAGCGAGTACAGCACCGCAAACACAGCAAACAGCACCGCACCCTGATATTTATGAAACCGAAGGTCGGGGTTGTCCTTTTCTACCGCAAAATGACCCACGATGAAGAAAACCAAAATATATGAAATGGCTGACAATAGCCGGATATTATCGTTGCTTTCACTCATAACAATCTGCACTCCTGTCGAAAAAGATATCTCTATTTTATACTACATATCCGCAGAATGCAAGCAGATTTTTAAAAAGGAAAGTCCTTCCGGCATATCAAAGGCAGTCGTTTCATATAGATGTGGAGAAAAAGTATCGAGGCAAAACCTCAGCAGAAAGGAATGAAGGCAAAATGGCAGGATACTATCCTGAAGGCAGATTGATGAATACGGTGGAGAACCTTTCTTCTCTCCAGTCAATGGCAGGTCTGACAGAAGCATATTACGAGGGAAAAATACTGGAGGCACGAGCTATTGTCTGCGATTCGTCCCATAACCTGACAGTTGATCTGGGCGCTATCAAGGGCATTATCCCCCGTGAAGAAGGAGCAATCGGCATTCGTGAGGGAACGGTGCGGGATATCGCCGTTATTTCAAGAGTGAACCGTCCCGTTTGTTTCGTCATCACCGATTTCCGTAAGAATGAAGCCGGCAAAACCGTAGCGATTCTCTCACGCCGTCTGGCACAGGAACGCTGTATGCAGTCCTATATCGCCTCACTGGTACCAGGGGATATCATTGATGCCCGCATTACACATCTTGACTCCTTTGGCGCTTTTGCAGATATCGGCTGCGGTATTGTATCGCTTCTGCCGATTGATGCTATTTCCGTTTCCCGTATTGACCACCCCAGAGAGCGTCTGTCTGTCGGGCTGGAGATCCGTGCCGTTATCAAATCTGTTGAAAACGGACGCATCAGCCTGAGCCACAAGGAACTGCTCGGCACATGGGAGGAAAATGTGCGCCGGTTTTCTGTAGGCGAAACGGTTGCCGGCATTATCCGCTCGGTAGAGGATTACGGTGCTTTTGTAGAGCTGACACCAAATCTGGCAGGACTTGCGGAAATGAAGGAAGGTATCCGCTCCGGTCAGCAGGCAAGCGTCTATATTAAGAACATTATCCCCAACCGCATGAAAATCAAGCTCATTATCATTGATACCTTTGATGACGAATACCACCCCGCCCCGCCTGAATACTTCTACACCGGCGACCATATCGACAGTTTCTGTTATTCCCCCGCCTGCTCGGAAAAGGTCATTTCCACCGTTTTCGATATGTCCCCTTCATTGAAGAAATGTATCTGACCTGAACGCACACATTTTTGAGCCTCAGCACAGATAAAGGCTATATAATATTTTTATCTGCCGGAAAAAATGAAAAAAATTTGTTTTTCCTGTAACCTTCTGTCCTGTAACCGGATTATATAGGAAAAAGGAGGTTATCACCATGAAGAACAAAACACTTTGCATTGCAGTTTCATTATTTCTGGCACTGAGTATGACAGCCTGCGCCGGCACACAGAACAACAGCGTCACTTCCGGAGCGTCCAAAGAGGAAAGCACCGCTTCCCACGCTGCTTCTAAACCTGCTGAGGAAGTTTCTGCCGCTTCTGACAGTAAAATTGTTCCCCGCATCACAGGCGAGGAATTCAAAGACAGAGGTTTAAAAGGGGATTTCGATGATGGATATATGACGGAAGATGCTTATGATGTCGCACTGGAGGGCAGAGCAATTTCCTCGTCCAAAACGAGCCCGTTCGCCGCTGACTCACCGGTTCTGAATCATGCTGAAGCCGCTGAAACAGCACCCGCCACGACCGGACCGGCTTCCTCTCCCGCAGCTGCCGCACCCGATGAAGGAAAGAAGTCTTCCGTTGACGCGCCTTCCTCTCCTGCTGGTGAAACAAGCGGCAGCGATCCAGTATTGCCGGCTGAACCAAGCAGCGACACAATACTGCCTTCTGATGATGTCATCAGTGGGGATCCGGACTTCCCTATTGAAATCATCGACCCTGTACAGCCCGAACCGCAGGCTGGTCTGTTGACAGCCGGTGAATGGAACGACAACGCCAACTGGGGCTTTTTCTCCAATCTGGTCAACTCCGATACCATTCAATTCCCCAGTTTTGGACTTGACCCCCGCTACCGTTATAAGACTACCGTCAAAAATAAGGACGGTCAGCCTGTTGTGAACGCCAAGGTAACACTGTACGGCTACAACAACAATGTACTCTGGACAACTGTCACCGACCATAACGGCGTGGCGTATATGTTTGCCACACAGAAAAATGAGGGTACATCGTTCACTGTCGAAAGCGACGGCAAAACAGAGGAATATTCCTTTGTAACAGATTCTCTTGTTCCGGCAGATCAGCAGCAGGGCATTCCCCAGACAACGGCAGATGAAGCCAACGTGACTTTTGACGGCACAGGCAAGAAACACCAGAAAACAGACATCATGTTCATTCTTGATGCTACCGGTTCCATGTCTGACGAAATGCTGTTCCTGCAAAAGGAATTCACCGCTATCAGTGATGAAGTAGGTGATGCCAACACCCGTTATTCTGTCAATTTCTACCGCGACAAAGGCGATGACTATATCACAAAATGCTACGATTTTACAAACGATATTCAGGGTCTGCAGGAAAAGCTGAACAGTGAATCTGCTGAGGGCGGCGGTGATGCACCCGAAGCAATCGCTGAAATTTTTGAAGAAACGATCGGCAAATCCAACTGGGACGAAGACGCTGTAAAATTAGCGTTCCTGATCTATGACGCACCTCCTCACGATGGCAAAGAACAGTCTTTACAGCAATCCATCAAATTAGCCGCTGAAAAAGGTATCCACCTGATTCCGGTTGTTTCTTCCGGCAGTGAGCGCGGAACAGAGTTATTCGGCAGAGCCGCCGCTATCATGACGAATGGTACTTATGTTTTCCTGACAGATGATTCCGGCGTAGGTAATTCCCATATGGATCCGATTATTGGCAGTTATAATGTTGAAAAGCTGTACGACATCATTATCCGTGTTATCAACCAGTATAAACAGTCATAATATCCCCCTCCTCAAAGACAGAAAACGTCCCGCCTCAGAACAGAAAGAGGTCGGGACGTTTTCTTATGAAAAAAACAAGGAACTGTGTCCCCTGTCAGATTTCGGAGCGGAATCCTGAAATACTGTCAGAACGCCGCCAGATCATCGGGAGCATCGGGAGACATTACGGATATGATGACCGAAGCGGTACAGACGATATAATCTATTAGCCGCACATGAACCGGCTGAAAAGATTCCTTCAGCATATCCAGAAAATCCAGTTCGTCTAAAGAAGGAAGGCTGCCGTCCGCCAGATGATGCACCAGAATCAGCCCTGACGCATGATAAGACACGGCAAGTTCTACCACCTTCCGGATAAATTCATCAAATCGTGTGATAGCACCCCGATGGACGATCTTACGGAAGATACAGGTGTTGTCTGTATCTGACAAAAGCAAAAGAAACTGCTCTTCTGTCGTATCCTGAAAAAACTGCTGGATATAGGTGAGCATACTTTCAAACGACAGAAACAGTCCCTTCCTTTGTTCCTGATATCTGCTCTGATAGTAACGTGAACAGATGGCATCTGTTAAATGAAGAAACAGAGCGGCGCTTTCACTGATCTGATATTCCCGCAGTTCCTCATCAGACGCTTTCAGAACATTTTCCAGCGTGCCGAAATGCTTCAGAAGCTGATGGGATATATCATTGGTATCTTTACGCGGAATAGCATAAAACAACAGCAGTTCCAGAACCTGATGTTCCTGAAAGTCCTCAAGACCGTCTTTCAGAAAACGTGTTCTCAGACGGTCACGGTGTCCTTTATGGATATTATTCGTGTTTTCTTCCACCAATTTTTTCCTCCCTTGCTTCCGCATACCTTTCCTGCAGGACAGCAGTATACAAATATTCCGAATGAAAACAAAAAACTCCGGAAAGCCTCTGCTCTCCGGAGAATTGCCGCCGGTATTACTCCGTAAAATTGAACTCGTCCTTATACTTTTCCTTGAAAATCTCAAAAACCGCTGTCAGAACTTCTTCGTCATCTACACTGATATAGCTTTCCTCGTCTTCGCTGACTTCTTCCAACTGCAGAATGACCACCTCAGAGGAATCCTCTTCTACAGGCAGCAGTACGACATAGGAATTGCCTTCATATTCGATCAGGTCAATGAACTCAAAGTCTGCTTCGTTGCCGTCCTCATCGTTCAGCGTGATAATGTTGTCCATTTCTTCCTCTTCGTCCAGTGTTTCGTCCATCTCATCAAAATCATTCATCATTGCCTTCCACCTTTCTGAATTATCGGGAATGTAACCATTGTACCAAATGCCGCCATAAAAAGCAAGGGATTTTTTACACTTTCCTGAAGTAATTCTGCCCTTGTTTTTCTGTAAGACATTCAGTTTTTCTTTTTCTTGTTTTTGGGGTTCAGACTGAGCAGCTGACGATACAGCGACAGCATTTTGTTGGCAAAGGCTTCTTCGCTGAAATTTTCGGAATGACTGAGAGAATGCTCCGCCATTTCCTGACGAAGGGATTCATCTTTGAGAAGCCGGAGTGTTTTTTCTACAAACTCTTCCTTTGTCTGATAGCAGTAGCCGTTGAAACCGTCTTTCAGCACACCCTCCAGACACGGGTCATCACGGCAGATCAGCGGCAGTCCACACGCCATTGCTTCAAGATACGTCAGACTGTGCATCTCAAAGGTAGACGCACTAAAAAAGGCTGTGCCGAGTTTATAACAGCGATAAGTTTCTTCCGGTTTGACGAAGCCCGCAAAGGTCACTTTCTCATTCAGACCAAGCTGTTCAGTCAGATGCTCCAGATGTTTTTTATCCGGCCCTGTTCCTGCAATCAGCAAATGGAGCTTCGGATCTTCTCTCAGCAGTGAGGGGAAAAACTCGATAATCTCGCTGATGTTTTTTTCCGAGCTAAGACGGGAAACGATCACCAGCACCTTGCTGTCCTTCGGAATATGATACTGTTCCCGCAGTTTTTCCTTTTCATCGTCCGTCAGGGGCTTCTGGAAACGGCCCAGAAGAATTCCGTTGGGAATGACGACATTGGGGTATTTCAGACCGTAGCCGTCCAGCATTCTTTTAGCTTTGTAGGAAGGCACGGTAATAATACTGGTACCATGATAGACCGCTTTCATAAGATTTCTGGCAGAAAAATGCACCACGCCGAGCGAATGGTACTTATGAAAGGCAAATTTTGCATAGTCGGTGTGCCATGTCATGACAATACGAGCGCCGGCAGCTTTGGCAACAGAACGAGCCATTCTGGCGGCTGAAGCCTCTGAGTGGATATGCACAATGTCGGGCTTCCATTTTTTCAGTTCTGTCAGAAACGGGTGACGATGCACGAAACTCATACGCAGATCAGGATACAGCGGGACTCTGAACGAAGGCATATAATAGACATCGCCGTCCTTGTGAGCTTCACGGTCTCCCGAAACAGTCAAAACCCTGACATCATGCCCTTTTTCCCGAAAGGTGTTATAAAGCGTAGCCACCACTACGGCTACACCGTTTGTCAGGTGTGTATAGGCATCTGTCACCAGTAATATTTTCATACTGTTTTGCCAACCCCCTATAAATTAAGTGATACTAATAATATACTACTATCATGCAGAATTGTCAATCAAACAACCGTCATACTCCTGCATTTTGTATCTGTAAATATTTTTTCTTCCGTCTGCTGAATATGCTGAAAAGCCAAAATATCTGTATAGCCGACAAAATCATGCGTTAATCTTCGGAAATTAACAAATTCTTCATACTATTGGCGAAAAAATATGGTATGATGTACTTATAGATATCCCAAAAAACAACCTGTGAGGAGGAAAAAAACATGAAAGCCAGAAGTATCATTGGTGTACTCGCTGCCGCCGCTTGTTTGTCTATGATGACCGCCTGCGGCAGCAATGCACCGAGCAAGCAGTCCGAAGCGAGTGTGCAGAGCAAGCAGTCCGAGATAAGTGCAGAGAGCAAACAGTCTGAAGTAAGCACCCAGAGCGGACAGTCCGAAGCCAGCACAGAGAGCAAGCCTGCCGAGAACAGCGGACAGTCTGAAGCAAGTACACCGGAAAAGGACAAAACCACCAGCATTCACACACTGTATGTCAGGGACAACGGCAAGAGCAAGGAAATGACAGCTACCTTTACCAACACCGGTACCGGAAAAACTGAAGATGTTGTGATGAAACAGATCAGTGAGGGCGACGATTACGTTACTTATTCCTGCGAAGCCGACACCGCCGCTTACAATATGGTACACGTTACCTATGACGGCGATGTGAGCAAAGATGTGGCATTCAACAAGTATGTCAATGGCTGGTATCTGTGGAACGGCGAGTTTCTCCCTTATATCGAAGGGCAGGAGCCTGTCTATGACCCGACGTATGAAACAAAGGTCTTCCAGTTCAACGGCTATGATAAAGAGGTCTATATCTGGACACCAAAGGATTATGATGCACAGTCAGCCGAAAAGTATTCCACTATCTATACGATGGATGGTCAGAGTGTACTCACCATCAATATGGAAAAAACACGCAAATGCTGGAACGTCAGCGAACATGTGCAAAGCATGATGTCCGTCACAGACGATAAAGCGATTATTGTTGCTATCAATACCGGCACTATGACACGAGATGAAGAACTGATTCCCGATCTGGGCGTTCCGGTAACAGATACATCAGACTTTACCCCGCACGGCAACGAGTTTGCAGACTTTATCTGTGATACCATCATGCCGTACATTCAGGAAAATTACAACGTCTATACAGATCCCCTGCACAATGCCGTTGTAGGCAGTTCGCTGGGCGGACTCGAATCTTTCTACGCCAGCATGGAACATCCGGACAAATTCGGTACAGCGGGCGTGTTCTCGCCGTCCTTCTGGACATATGACGAGGAAACATGGCTCAAGTATCTGGGAAGCAAGGACTTTACAAAGACTGTTCCCTTCCTCTATGTATATGCTGGAAGCTACTCACAGGACGGCGGTATCTATGCAGAGGCTATGTACAACGCCCTGTTAGGGAAAAATTATCCCAAAGACAAAATCGTTTTCAGCAAGTATGAACCAGGTGAACATGAAGTTCCGTGCTGGCGCAATATCTTCCCCGAATTCCTTGAAGCAGTATTTACACAGAAGGTTTCGGCGCTGGAATGCGGTATACCCGTCCGCTATATTAACACTACCAACGAGATGGAGCAAAGCAGCGGTGACAGCAGCAGAAAGTCCGACAGCAACTATGTATACTATGACAACAGCGAAACGAAGTGGGAAAAAGTTTTCGCCTATTGGTGGAGTACGGCAACCCGCATCACTAATAAAATCACCGGCGAAGACTATTATATGGACTGGCCGGGCACACAGATGGAACAAATTGAGGGAACGGATATTTACCGTGTAGCACTGCCGGTCGGTGCGACAGCAATCATCTTTGATTCCGGCGTGACCGATGACGAGGTAGCGGCAGGAGTAACTGCTTACCAGACCAAAGACCTGCTGTTTAACGCCAATGCTAACGCCGGTCAGATCTACAAAATAGACGTATCTCACCCCGCCAAGAAAGGCACAGGCTTCGAGAAGACAAAATAT
>CADCQO010000152.1 GCA_902803585.1 uncultured Ruminococcus sp. | reverse complement strand
TTACGGCGGCGGCAACATTCACTGCATCACGCAGCAGATTCCGAAAATAGGATAATTGACAGGAGGACGAAACAATGAACAAAGTAAAAGTAGCTGCCGTACAAATGGCAATGCACTGCAATATAGAGGACAACATTTTCACCGCCGAAAATCTTATACGGCAGGCGGCCGCTCAGGGTGCGAATATCATCTTGCTGCCGGAGCTTTTTGAAACGAAATATTTTTGTCAGGAAAGAAACTATGGCTACTACAAATTAGCCTCAGCTGTCAGTGAAAACAAAGCCGTACAGCGTTTTCGTGATGTAGCCAGAAGTCTGGGTGTCGTGATTCCCGTCAGCTTCTTTGAACGTGATGTCAACAACACCTATAATTCCGTTGCAATGATTGACGCAGACGGTTCCCTGCTGGGAGTTTATCGTAAAACGCATATTCCCGATGACCAGTTCTATCAGGAGAAGTTCTACTTTACCCCCGGCAATACCGGCTTTAAAGTATGGAAAACCCGTTTCGGCACGATCGGAACAGGCATCTGCTGGGATCAGTGGTTTCCGGAAACAGCCCGCGTGATGGCACTTCAGGGAGCGGATATGATTTTGTATCCGACCGCTATCGGTTCAGAACCGATTCTTGATGTGGACAGTATGCCGCATTGGAGACGCTGTATGCAGGGACACGCCGCCTGCAATATCCTGCCTGTCATCGCCGCTAACCGTGTGGGTACGGAATCGGTTATTCCCTGTGAAGAAAACAATTTTCAGAAGTCCTCCCTCACTTTTTACGGTTCTTCCTTTATCACTGATGCGACCGGTGAAATACTCGTATCGGCAGACCGCACTTCAGAATGTTTTATTTCCGCTGAACTCGACCTCGCAGCCGCCTATGACCTCCGCATGAGCTGGGGCTTGTTCCGTGACAGACGGCCCGAAATGTACAAAGGAATCAGCGAGTGAGAATTATCTGCCGCTATACCACAATCAGTTTTGTTGTGTAATTGCTCCCGCATGGACTGACTGTATGGTTTGTCAAGGCGTACAGATCATCACATCGGCTTTCCAGTGCAAACATTTTCCGTCCTTCCTCAGAAAGTGACGCAATATCTGCCGCCTTTGTCACAACCGGAAGGGCGGCACTCTTCTTGCATTCCCTGAGAATGGTTTGTCCGGTACGGTTGAAGCCCAGCACCCTTATATATTGCGGAAGGGAGCGGCAATCCTCCTGTGTGATGCCCAGAAAAGCATACATCAGTATCCGGCGCAGTCTTGCCATCGTACAGCGCTTGCTTTTCACACAGGCTAAAATATCCGCTGTACTGGTGCAGGTGTGTACTGCCTTATACAGCCGGTTTTCCAGTCCTTCGCTGATATCGGGCAGGGCGGAAAAGCTGTCTTTCGACATCATGCGCAGACGGTAAAGCATTGCTGCTTCGATTGTCTGCTGCCGGTCTGCGGCAGGGAGCTGCTGACGTGCGGAACGGACAATTTCCCTTGTTGAAGGCGGAATATAGCTGTCAATGTCCTTTCCCTCATAGAGCTGCCGGCGCAGATAGGATGCAGAAGCAAAAGTATCTGTCGGAATAGTGCTGTCATGTGCCGCCGCTGTACGCTGTATTGCAAACGGCTGTATATGACTTTGCAGTTTCATCAGCGCTTTGCAGTATTCTGTACCGAGAATATCGTTGGGCTGGTGCAGTATTGCAGCCGGCTCATGACCCGAAATTTCTCTGACTGCCCTCTCACGGGCTGCCGCATAGGTAATGCCCTCTGACAGCAGACATCTCAGAAGCTCCGAAACCTCCGGCTGTCCCAGAACAGCGGCAGTTCTCCGGATAAGCGCCGGATCTCCGCATTCGCTGCCGAAATACAGCCGGTCTGCAATACCGAGTGCCTGCAAAAGATACACACCGCCAAAGGCAAAGCGCTCCGCACCTGCACAGGCATAAGTGACGGGCAGTTCAAGCACCAGATCAGCACCCGCCGCCAATGCTGCTCTTGTGCGGGTAAATTTATCAAAAACGGCAGGCTCGCCCCGCTGGGTAAAATTGCCGCTCATACAGGCAATCCGGCGTATACAGCCGCTGTCCTGCATTTTCCGCAGCAGGTATTCATGTCCGTTATGCAAAGGATTCAGCTCGCAGATAAAGGCTCCCGTGTACATCATTTTCCCCCCAAGAAAAAACTGTCGTTTTCGCAGAAAAATAGGTTGAAATCGTCCGGCTTTTGTATTATATTATATATATATCTTTCTTTTTTTGCAATCAAATTTCAGGAGGTTTATAAACATGAAAATTCTTGTTATCAATGCGGGCAGCTCATCCATGAAGTATCAGCTGATTGATATGACAGACGAAAGCGTTCTGGCGAAGGGCAACTGCGAAAGAATCGGTATTGACGGTCATTTCAAGCACAGCACCGGTGACGGCAGAGTTTTTGAAACAGACGTTGTCATGACCAACCACACTGAGGCTTTTGTACAGATCAAAAATGCCCTCATCAGCGAGGAATACGGCGTTATCAAGAATCTGGACGAAGTATCCGCTGTCGGCCACCGTATTGTACAGGGCGGCTCCCTTTTCAGCGAGTCCGTTCTTGTCAACGAAGAAGTCATCAAAGGCATCGAAAGCCTGATTCCGCTGGCACCGCTGCACAATGCCGCTCATGTACAGGGTATCCGTGCTTGTCTGGAAGTGTTTGGCGATAAAGTGCCGGAGGTCGTTGTATTCGATACTGCCTTCCATTCCACCATGCCCGAAAAAGCATTCATCTACCCCGTACCCTATGAGTACTATGAGAAGTACTCTGTACGCCGCTACGGTTTTCACGGTACATCTCACCGTTATGTTTCCCAGCGCTGCGCTGAACTGATGGGTAAGGATATCAAGGACATCAAGATGATTACCTGTCATCTGGGCAACGGTTCTTCTATTACTGCTGTCAAAGGCGGCAAGGTTATTGACACCAGCATGGGTCTGACACCCCTTGACGGTATCATGATGGGTACAAGAACAGGCTCTCTCGATCCGTCCGTTGTTACTTTCATCGCAGAACAGGAACATCTGTCTGCGGAAGAAATGGACACCCTGCTCAACAAAAAATCCGGCTTCCTCGGCATTTCCGGTATTTCTTCTGATGACCGTGATGTTACTGCTGCGGCTGAATCCGGCAACCACAGAGCACAGCTCGCTATTGACATTCTGGAATATGACATTCTGAAGTACATCGGCAGCTATACGGCTGTTCTGGGCGGTGTAGATGCGATTGTCTTTACAGCAGGCATCGGTGAGAACCAGAGCTCCCACCGCAGCAGCGTTTGCCATGCACTTTCCTTTATGGGTGTCAAAATCGACGATAAACTCAATGAACAGATGATTCGCGGCAAGGAAGGCAAGATTTCCACCGAAGATTCTACTGTTGAAGTTTACGTTATTCCCACCAACGAGGAACTGGTCATTGCCCGTGATACAATGGCACTCGTAACGAAATAATTTTCTTCTGCGCTGAAAAACGCTGCCCGTGACGGAAAAACGATTTTTATGCGCAGAAAAAAGCAGCAGACGGTTTCACTGTTGAAGGTGGAACCTGTCTGCTGTTTTGTTATCAGGAAGTGACAAGAACGCTTTCACCGTAGGAGTCAATCGCCACAATGGCGGGAAAGTCCTCGACCGTAAAACGGTAAATGGCTTCTGTTCCCAGATCCTCATACGCAAGAATTTCCGCTTTTTTGATGCTGCGGGAAATCAGTGCCGCCGCTCCGCCGATAGCCGCAAAGTACACAACGCCGTTCTTTTTCATCGACTCAACGACAGCCTCACTCCGTGCCCCTTTGCCGATCATTCCCTTGAGTCCTCTGTCCAGCAGGGCGGGTGTATACTTGTCCATGCGGTAGCTTGAAGTAGGTCCTGCGGGGCCAACTGCATGACCCGGTTTAGCCGGTGCAGGGCCGACATAATAAATCACTTCTCCCTGTATGTTCACCGGCAGCGGCTCGCCCTTTTCCAGCAGCTCATACAGGCGTTTATGTGCCGCATCTCTGCCCGTGATGACTGTACCCGTCAATAAAACGCTGTCACCGGCGTGAAGCTCCCTGATGACCTCATCTGTCAGCGGTAATGTAATTTTTTTCATCGGCTTTTCCTCCCCTTAAATTTCCGTTTCCTTGTGTCTTGCCGCATGACAGCAGATATTGACCGCCACAGGCATTCCTGCAATATGTGTCGGGAAAGTTTCGATGTTGACGCCCAGAGCTGTTGTACTTCCGCCCAGTCCCGCAGCACCAAAGTCTGTTGCGTTAATCATCGTCAGCAGCTCATCTTCGAGAGCAGCATAACGCTTGTCGGCGTGGTGCGTGTCAATCGGGCGCAGTGTCGCTTTCTTTGCCAGCATCGCCGCTTTTTCAAATGTGCCGCCGATACCGATACCCACAACGATCGGCGGGCAGGGATTAGGCCCTGCATGGTTAACAGTGTCCATCACAAACTGCTTGACACCCTCCAGCCCTGCCGAAGGCGTAAGCATTTTAACAGCAGACATATTTTCGCTGCCAAAGCCTTTACAGCCCGCTAAAATGCGGATCTTATCGCCCTTGACGATATCCGTGTAAATAATGGCGGGGGTGTTGTCCTTTGTGTTGCATCTGTCAAAAACGGGATCGTCAACAACAGACTTTCTCAGGTAGCCGTCAATATACGCACGGCACACACCTTCCTGCACCGCTTCTTCAAAACTGCCGTCCTCCACGACAACCTGCTCGCCGTATTCCACAAACAGCACCGCCATGCCGGTATCCTGACAAATCGGTATTTCTTCTTCGGAGGCGATACGATGATTTTCCAGAAGCTGTGACAGCACATTTCTGGCAACCGCCGAGCTTTCTTCCTGCTGTGCCTTCTGAAGTGCTGACAGAATATCCTCTCCGATATGATAATTCAGATCCATGAATAATTTTCTGACCGCCTGCGTAATGTCAGCGGCCTTGATTGCCCTGATAGCCATTATCATTTTCTCCCTTTCATGCAAAAGATTTCCTTCTTATTATAATGAATCCGGAAACGGTTTTCAACCATATTTTTGAATCCCCCGCAAATTTCCGGAAATCCCCGCACAGCACACACAAAATCCTTCGACAATTCCGCTGTCATGCGGTATCATGAAATCACTCAATCCGAAAGGAAGATGCCCCTATGAAAAAAATATTCGTTTCAGGTCTGACCAATATCGAAACAACCACTGCGGTCAGAGGTTTCCCCATCAGCTATTATCCGATTGACTACACTTTTTTCGGTGTGAATTCCAATGCAGCAGGTGTCGGCTATAATCTGTGCTGTTCCTTCTCTGCACTTGGCGATGACGTGACGCTCTTTTCCTATCTCGGCAGCGATGATGAAGGCGAGCGTATCCTGAAACACCTGAAAGAAAAAAATATTTCCGCTGAACATCTCCTGATGACACTCAAAAGCACACCTGCCTCCGTGATTCTCTTTGACCCGTCCGGCAGGCGTCAGATTTACTGTGACCTTAAGGACATACAGGAACAGAGATTTCCTGCTGACAAACCTTCCCTCCGGCAGGCAGTAGCAGAAAGCGACCTTGTCTGTGCCTGCAACATCAACTTTAACCGCCCGCTCCTCCAGCTTGCCGGACAGCTTCACAAAACCATTGCAACAGATGTACACGTCCTCAGCAGCATTGATGATGAATACAACCGTGATTTTATGGAGGCAGCAGACATTCTCTTTTTAAGCGATGAAAAGCTCCCCTGTGCGCCGGAGGAATTCATCAGACAGCTTGCCGGACGCTTCAAAAGCAGAATTATCATTATCGGCATGGGCAGCAAGGGTGCTTTGCTCTTTGACAGAGAACAGCACATTCTTCAGCAGATGCCCGCCGTACCCAATCCTCACGTTGTCAATACGGTCGGTGCAGGCGATGCGCTGTATTCTTCTTTCCTGCACTTCTATATCAAAGGATTTTCTTCTGTTGAGGCGCTGCGCTGTGCCCAAACCTTTGCTTCTGTCAAAATAGGCTTCAACGGTGCCTCTGTCGGTTTCCCCACAGAAGAAAAGATTCTTTCCATGCTCCGCTCATAACTTTCTCATCGTCATATGCTATCCGGAAACCCTCTTTCTCAGCCAATTACTTTCCCGATAGCTTCTGACACAAAACAACCGCTGCTTT
>CADCQO010000151.1 GCA_902803585.1 uncultured Ruminococcus sp. | reverse complement strand
GGACGAAAGCTCTCAGTCTGATGAAAGTTCTCAGACGGACGAAAGCTCTCAGTCTGATGAAAGTTCTCAGTCTGATGAAAGTTCTCAAACGGACGAAAGCTCTCAGTCTGATGAAAGTTCTCAGACAGATGAAAGCTCTCAGTCTGATGAAAGTTCTCAGACGGACGAAAGCTCTCAGACACAAGAAACTTCTGTATAGTCTGGTCAGGCCAGCCGTGTTCTGACCGATATTCCGCCGTCAAAAATCCCGATATTCCTTTCCTCGTGAGAATGGAATATCGGGATTCTGTTATTTTTTATTCAGGGCAAAAAGCGATGTTTTCATTCAAAATCTTCTGCATCGCTGTCAGCATCGTTTTCGGCATCAGATGTTTCCTCTTCATGCGGTGCTCTTGAAATGGTAACGACCTTGCTGCTGCCGTCCATCTTCATGACGATAACACCCTTTGACTGACGGGAACAGATACGGACAGATGATGCTTCAATACGGATAATCACGCCGTTATCAGAGATCAGGATAATATCATCGTCCAGATCTACCGCCTTGATAGCGGCAACCTTTCCGAACTTCTCTGTATGATAGTTCACCAGACCAAAACCGCCTCTGGACTGGATACGATACTCACTCTGCGGAGAAAGACGGCCGTAGCCCGTTTCTGATACGGTGAGAATATACGCATCTTCACGGAGAATGGACATACCGACAACGCTGTCGCCGCCGCGCAGGGTAATCGCTTTCACGCCCCGCGCCATTCTTCCCATGTTGCGGACATCATTTTCATCAAAGCGGATTGCCATACCGTTTCTGGTAGCCACTAAAAGCTGACAATGACCGTCTGTCAGACGCACCCAGACCAACTCGTCATCTTCATCAATGTCAATTGCAATCAGACCGCCCTTGCGGGGAGAGTTGAATTCTTTGGTAGCAGTACGCTTGATAATGCCCTTTTTCGTAATCATGACAAGATACATTCCCTCGTCGCCTTCTTCAGGCATACGAATCATGGAAGTTACCTTCTCGTTCGGCACCAGCGGCAGGAGATTATTGATATTCATACCTTTGGAGGTGCGGGAGCCTTCGGGGATCATGTAGCATTTCATGCGGTAGACTTTGCCGAGATTGCTGAAAAACAGGACATAATCGTGTGTTCCCGCTACGAACATATCAGAAGCAACATCTTCCTCTCTGCGGTTCATGCCGGAAATACCGCGTCCGCCCCTCCGCTGTGTACGGTAATTATCTACCCTCTGACGTTTCACATAACCGAAATTCGTCATGGTAACGACACAGTCTTCATAGGGAATCAGGTCTTCAATATCGACCTCGCCGCTGACAGACTCGATCTGTGTGCGTCTTTCGTCACTGAACTTTGCACGGATCGCAGACAATTCCGTCTTGATAATACCGAGAAGGCGTCCGCTGTTCTGGAGAATGTCCTTGAAATCCGCGATCTTAGCGACCAGAACCGCTAACTCTTCCTCGATTTTTTCCCGCTCCAGACCGGACAGCTGACCTAAGCGCATGGCAACAATCGCCTGTGTCTGAATATCGTCCAGACCAAAACGCTCCGAAAGGCTTGCCCTTGCGGCGGGCTGGTCTTTTGAGGCACGGATAATGCGGATCACCTCGTCGATGAAATCAATCGCAATTTTCAGACCTTCCAGAATATGCGCCCTTTCTTCGGCTTTTTTCAGGTCAAAAATGGTTCTGCGGGTAATCACGTCCACCTGAAAATCAATGTAATGCTGGAGAATATCCTTGAGGGTAAGGATTTTCGGCTCACCGTTGACAATGGCAAGCATAATGATGCCGTAGGTAATCTGCATCTGGGAATTTCTGTACAGGCTGTTCAGCACGACATTGGGAGAAGCCTCTCTTTTGAGGGTGATCTCAATGTGCATACCGTTTCTGTCGGAGTGGTCATCAATATTGGAAATGCCCTCCAGACGCTTTTCCTTCACCATATCGGCAATACTCTCTACCAGACGGGCTTTGTTGACCTGATAAGGCAGTTCTGTCACAACAATTTTGTATCTGCCGTTCTTTTCCTCCAGAATTTCCGCTCTGGCACGAACCGTAATTTTTCCTCTGCCGGTCGCATAAGCCGCTTTGATGCCGCTCTGTCCCATGATAATACCCGCTGTCGGGAAATCAGGGCCCTTGATAAACTGCATGATCTCGTCAAGGCTCGCTTCGGGGTGGTCAATCACATAATTGACAGCATCTGCTACTTCTCCGAGATTGTGCGGGGGAATATTGGTTGCCATACCGACAGCAATACCCGTAGAACCATTGACAAGCAGGTTCGGAAAACGGGAAGGCAATACAGACGGTTCTTTCCGGCTGTCGTCATAGTTGGGAATAAAATCAACGGTTTCCTTGTCGATATCCGTCAGCATCTCGACGCTGATCTTACTCATTCTCGATTCAGTATAACGATAAGCCGCCGGCGGGTCGCCATCGACAGAACCGAAGTTGCCGTGGCCGTCTACCAGCGTATAGCGCATAGAGAAATCCTGCGCCAGTCTTACCAGTGCATCATATACGGAGCTGTCACCGTGCGGGTGATATCGTCCCAGCACGTTGCCGACCGTAGTAGCGCATTTTTTATAGGGTTTATCGGGCGTAAGATTGTCCTCATACTGCGAATAAAGAATTCTTCTGTGTACCGGTTTCAGACCATCCCTGACATCGGGCAATGCTCTCGAAACAATAACGGACATCGAATAATCCAGAAAGGACTTTTTCATTTCCCGCTCAATATCTACGTCTATGATTCTTGAAGGCTGCATCGTTTCTTCGTTATCCATTGTTTAAGCACCTCGTTTTCTTTTGATTCCCACGCAAAGAAAGCAGCATGATTCATAAGTTATCCGCCACAGCTTCCTGCAATGCGGCATAGAAATCCGGCATGACCTTTTTCAGACTGACAGGACGGAAGGTTTCCCTGCTTACAACGCCGTGAGTTGTCGTTCCCTCCGCCATCAGCTCGCCGTTCAGCATCACCCGATAACGGAAAACGAGCTTTGCATGGTGCAGCCGGATAAGGTCGCTTTCAATGATAACCTCGTCCTCATACCGGACCGGACGGTAATACTTACAGGTCAGTTCTGCCAGCGGCAGCATCAGTCCCTGCTGTTCAAATTGTGTATAGGTAATACCCGCATACTTGATAAGATCCGTTCTGGCAGCTTCAAACCATACAGGATAGACAGAATGATGTATGATCCCCATCTGGTCTGTTTCGGCATAACGGGCAGTAATATGTGTTTCGCATTTCATAAAGCTGTCTCCTCCGGCTCATTTTTCCTTCGGCTTCGTGCCTGCAATCAGAATGGCCTTGAATTCATTGTAAATTTCCGGCTCAATGACCCTCTCCGGTATGGCGAAATTTCTGCCGTCCGGAAGACAGATCATGAATATATTGTCAAACTCCATCAGCACACAGCTTCCGTCCAGTTCGATGCTCCACGCACCGCTGCCGCTGCCGATATCGATATGGTCAGGGTAGACCTCTGCTACAATGGCCTTCCCGTTTGCCATGACCTTAGCCAGACTCTGTATGTGCAGATACGGCACCAGCCACACCATTACGATCATCACAAGGCAGAAAATACAGAAAAACATGCTGCTTGGCTGACGCTGTAACATCATCACAAAGAAGGATATGCCGAACACCACAGAAGCAAAAATAGCTCTTGCCCCTTTCGTCTTGTACATATCAGTGTGGTACAGGCATTCCACCATCTCTTTTCTTGTCATCACATAAGAAATCTTGATGCCTGTTTCGGGGATTTCATAGCTTTCTGCATCGTCATCGGCTACCAGTTCCGATTCCGAACCGTCCCATTCCGGATTATCCTTATGTATACTGTCATCTTCCTCGTCCATACTGTCCCGTATGTTGTCATCTATGTCTTTCATATGCTCTCCTTCGTTGTTTTTATGCCGGAGTTTTACCCCCGGAACGCCGGCAGGGGGCTCTCCTTCCTGTCAGGTCAAAGCCTGACCGTCATTTTGAATTTTCCGCTTTCAGCCGAATCATACATCCAGATTTTCTACATATTTGGCATTCTTCTCGATAAATTCTCTTCTCGGCTCCACCTTGTCACCCATCAGAATGGTAAAGACTTCATCAGCGGCGGCGGCGTCCTCCATCTCTACACGCAGCATAATGCGTGTTTCGGGGTTCATAGTCGTTTCCCACAGCTGTTCGGCGTCCATTTCACCAAGACCTTTGTAACGCTGAATTTCATACTTTCCGCCCAGCTGTGCCATGATCTTGTCACGTTCCTGATCGGAATAGGCATAGTAGTGGTCGTTCTTGCCTTTGGTGATTCTGTAAAGCGGAGGCTGTGCAATGTAAATGTGTCCTTCTTCGATAAGGGGACGCATGAAACGGAAAAAGAACGTCAGCATCAGCGTCCGGATATGTGAACCGTCGACATCGGCATCTGCCATGATGATGATTTTTCCGTAGCGCAGCTTTGACATATCAATTTCGTCACCGATACCGCAGCCCAGCGCCGTAATGACAGGCATCAGCTTGTCGTTGCCGTATACCCTGTCAAGCCTTGCTTTTTCGACATTCAGCATCTTGCCCCATAACGGCAGAATCGCCTGAAAACGTCTGTCACGGCCTCCCTTCGCAGAACCGCCTGCGGAGTCGCCCTCTACGATGTAAATTTCGGTTTCCTCTACATTTCTGGACTGACAGTCTGCCAATTTGCCGGGCAGTCCTGCGCCTTCCATTGCGGTTCTCCTTCTTGCCAGATCTCTGGCTTTGCGGGCGGCATCCCTCGCGCGGGCAGCCATCAGGGCTTTTTCAAAAATGGCCTTTGCCGTTACGGGATTTTCCTCCAGATACTGCTCCAGTTTGTCGCTGACCAGCTTGTCCACCAGCGTTCTCACTTCGGTATTGCCCAGCTTTGCCTTTGTCTGGCTTTCAAACTGTGCGTCTTTGACCTTGACGCTGATCACAACCGTCAGACCTTCCCTGACATCTTCACCGCTGAGGTTCTTTTCTCCCTCTTTGATGATATTGAACTTGTGGGCGTAATCATTCATAACACGGGTCAGGGAACGCTTGAATCCTTCCTCATGTGTACCGCCGTCATTGGTATGGATATTGTTCGCAAAGGACAGTATCAGCTCATTATAGCTGTCATTGTACTGCATAGCGATTTCAGCGGAAACGGTATCGTTTTCATTCTTCGCCTGAAAATAGATAATGTCAGGATGAATGACGTCCAGCCCTCTTTTTTTGTGGATATATTCTACAAAGCTGGACACGCCGCCTTCGTAGCAGAAATCCTCCTGCATGATGTTTTCGGGGTCGCGCTCGTCAATCAGCTCGATATGTACCCCCGCATTCAGGAAAGCCTGCTCTCTTAGTCTGGTAGAAATGACCTCGTAGTCGTACACATCGGTTTCTGTAAAAATGAGCGGGTCAGCCTTGAAAGTAACGGTTGTACCGGTCTTGTCACCCTTGCCGACCTTTTCCAGCGGCGTGACCGTTTCTCCTCTTTCAAAACGCTGACGGTAAATATCCGTTCCGTCACAGACCTCTACTTCCGTCCATTCCGACAGCGCATTCACAACAGACGCACCTACACCATGCAGACCGCCTGCCACTTTATAGCCGCCGCCGCCGAATTTTCCTCCTGCATGCAGTACAGTAAAAACAACCGTTACCGCAGGAATGCCCAGTTTCGGCTGCAAACCAACCGGTATGCCTCGTCCGTTGTCTGTGACCCTGATAATTTCTCCCGGCAGAATATGCACCTCTATCTTACTGCAGTAACCTGCCAGCGCTTCATCGATCGAGTTATCCACAATTTCATATACCAGATGGTGCAGTCCTCTCGGACCGGTTGAACCGATATACATACCCGGTCTTTTCCGAACCGCTTCCAGTCCCTCTAATACCTGTATATCCACAGCACCGTAATTTTCCGTTGTCTGTGTGATCTCATTCGGTTCCATGATATCGACCTCCTTTTGACAAAAAATCGTCTGTCAGCCGCTGTCTATCAGCGTTTTTTCACAAACCGGATAAACAGGGGGGAAATCAGCAGCGACAGCAATATCACTGCCGCATCTGCTGCGGTCAGTATGATGAAAGTACTCTTCGCAATGTTTCTGCTGCTGTAAAAGCAAATCAGATTGACCGCTGTCATCACAATACAGGCAATGACAACAGGAATGGCCTGATATCGTCTTTGCACTTCAAACTTCTTTTTGCAGTGCCTGCATACCTGTACTTTTCCCTTGATCCTGATCGTATCTTTGTAGCGATAATTCCTGCGGCAATACGGACAGCTTGGCGACATAGATCTCCTCTTTTCTTGCATGATAAACTATTCTTCCCTGCGGGATACTGTATCTTCTGCCGGCGTATCTCCGGACGTTTCTTCCATAAACATATCTTCGGGCGTTTCTTCTGCGGGCATTTCTTCCATAAACATATCCCCGGCCATATCACCCGGAAATTCTTCCTCTTCTGACAGGCCGTCATGATTGATCTCAAAGGCAATCGTGGTGTTTCTGATCTCTGATTCTCCGTCAGAGGGCATTTCGCCGCCGTCCTCTTCTTCTCCCTGCTGATGAACGCTGTTATGACTTTTCGCTCTCATGAATTTGGCGGAAAAATCTTCGTCTACGTCCAGCTTCACCGGCTTGGATTCGCTTTGGACTGCCGCCTGATACGCTGCTTCATTCGGCATTTCGGAAACACTTCTGTCCAGCAGCCTCTTCACGGCGGATTTGTCCTTGCATGGAACTAACCGCACAAAAAACGGTATCACCAGATAGAAAATCAAAAACGGTGCCAGCACACAGGCAATGCCCAGAAAACTGCCGTGATTGCCTCCGATAGTGTAAAAGACGACAATCAGCAGGGCAGCAATGCAGACCGCACTGGCAATGGCATAAGCTGTTCGTGAAATCACCACATTGGAAATGCACTTGCAGCGGGAACAGCTGTACTCACCCTTTGTCTTAAGAAACATCGAACCTATGTAAGAGATTCGCTTGTGGCAATAGGGACAACCCGGAAGCTTTAACGATTTTGCCATCGGACATCATTCCTTTCTTTCTCCTTCTCTGAATATCTGTGAAGCTCTCCTGATCAGCGTTACCGGTAAAAGCTGACAGATGTAGACCTTTATCGTATCATTTTCCTGACAGACGACAAATGATTTCGGCAGCTCACTGGATACATTCACTATTCTACCGTTTTTTTCTGCTTCTGTCAAAAATTCTCTTGCTCTTGGGGACACCGTAGAATTTTCCAGATCAAAAATCCCGATGATCTCGTCTTTTCTGATGACAGTGTCACCGCCTAAATGAAGATACACAGTTTACTCCTCCGCTGCATCAATTTGTCCGTCACGGATATGCACCTTGTTCGCTGCCTCCGTTTCCTTTTCGCAGCAGGTAATCAGTACCTGCAGACCGTCTAATTTCGTCAGAAGGTACTGCTGTCTGCCAATATCCAGCTCGCTCAGTACATCGTCCAGCAGCACAACCGGTTTTTCGCCCTTTTCCTCCCCCAGAACAGCCGCTTCTGCCAGTTTCATCGCCAGAACAGCACTTCTCTGCTGTCCCTGTGAACCGAAGCTGCGGGCTTCCCTGCCGTTGATGGTTACAGACAGGTCGTCACGGTGTATGCCCGTTGTCGTGAAACCACAGTAGATGTCCTCTT
>CADCQO010000150.1 GCA_902803585.1 uncultured Ruminococcus sp. | reverse complement strand
GTTGCTGCAGCGGAGCAGCCCCATGACGAGGAGAAACCCTCCGAATAACACGCTATTCCTTCCCGAAATGCCACATCGGGATTGAATATATATATAGTACGCCCTGTCAAGCGCAGAAAACTTTTGGTGATTTGCCTGACAGGAAATTCATTGTCGCAAGACCTGATAAACTGAAAGGAGATTGGATTGAGATGAACGCAAAGAAAAAGAATATCCCTATGAGAGCTGCCGGCGCATTGTTTATTGGTGTAATGCTCACCTCCAGCATTGTCAGCGGTTCTTTCGCAAAGTATGTTACACAGAGCAGCAGTTCTGATACTGCAAGAGTAGCTAAGTTCGGCGTAGTGGCTGCCGTTTCCGGTGACTTGTTCGGTGATTCCTATGTGAATGTAGAGGGCGGTAATACCGTACAGACATGGGGACAGAACAAAGAAACTGTTTCCGCTGATGTAAAGGGTACATCTGTAGTAGCCCCCGGCACAAAGAGCGAGAATCCGATGATCATCAATGTAACAGGCAAGCCTGAAGTATCCACAAAGCTGACACTTGACAATTGTACAGACGCTGACGGCAAAACGGTTGTTGACACTGATATCAAGCTTGGAGCAGGTCAGTATGGTGTAATGGTAGAGTATAAAGGCGACTTCACCGCTGACACAATCGGCAGCTATTACGTATATGATGCAGAAACTCAGAAGTATACCGCTGCTGCTGAAACTGATACAGACAAGACGCTCTATCAGCTTAAGGATACATCAAAGGTTGATGCAGACTACCTGCCCCTCGTATGGAAAGTAGGCGATGCAGAGAAAACAACCGTTGCCGATGTAAAGGCTGCAGTTGTCAGCGAGTTCAATGCAAAGACCTTTGAGCCCAACACAGACCTTTCCGGACAGATTTCTTCCCAGAAGATTGCATGGGAATGGAAATTTGAAGTTGAGAAAGAGCTTGAGGGAGGCTCCAAGGTAGCAGATGCTGCTGTTGATGCAAAAGATACCATTCTTGGTGACATGATCGTTGGGGCTAACACAGACTATGCTGTTGTTAAGCTGAATGCAGATAACGAGAGCTACGATCCTGTCAACTATGCAGACGTTGCTGCTGCTGCAGGTTCCGCTAACACAGTAAAGGTTGCTTATACAGGTAATACAGCGCCTACAGCTGCAAATGATGATTCTGTATGCGCAGTACTGACAGTAACCTTCGGTGCAAGACTGACTGTTACACAGGTAGACTAAAGTCTGACTGACCGGATTTCTTTGCAGACCGTTCTTTAAGGGACGGGTGCAGAATGCGGTGTCGTGATTCGTGACAAAAGTTCTGTTCTTTTGTGCGATACAGACCACATGATGCCGTATTCCTGCCGCTGTCCCGAAAGCGGTATGCAGTTTCAGAACGAAATATTGCCGATGACGAATGGTTACTTGTGGCAGTAACCAGCGTTCCTCGGTATTTTCGGCAGTCTGACCATCAGTGTTTTTCTGTGCGTCCGGCTGCCGAAAGTATCGAAATATGCAGCAAACTAAACAAAGGAGGTTGCCATGAAAAGAACAGAACAGCAGAGGAAATACAAGGACAGAACGGCAGTAGTCGGCATTATGGCGACTTTATTGTTTTTATGCGTTCTGGCAACAACAGCGGTCGTGTTTTATCGGCTGGAAGAGTATACCCCTGATACAGAATGGAAAAATGTTATCACTCTCGTACCGGCTTCTCCGGCGGCCGCACCGGAAGGGTACAGCGATGTACTGATGCACCGTACTTCCGGCACCATGGAGCTGGGAAGTGTTGTCGATGACACCCGTCAGGAAGTTTTTCGCAATCATAGTCAGGCAGAAATTTTCCGTTTGACATATGCAGGAACAGATGGTCATCTGACAGTCTGTGCAGACGGCGAAAACAAAGTGATAGCACCGGGAACAGCCAACACCTATACTTTCACGTTGAAAAATACCGCTGATATGGCGCTGAACTATGAGATGTCCATTACCGCACAGGTCATCGGTACAGAACTGACCATTCCCGTACAGGTAAGGCTGTGGGACTATGAAGGAAACTATCTTCTTGGAGATGAAAATAAGAGAGTGCCGTTTTTACAGATGGACGGCGTAAGAGTTGCTTCGTCGTTAGAGGCAGGATACGGAGCTATCTATACATTGGAATGGCTCTGGCCGTTCGAACAGGGCAACGATGAATACGACACCATGCTGGGCAATATGGCAGTAGAAGACGATATCGTACTTGCAGTACACATTGATACCGTCGCAACGGCGATTGATGCCAAAAAAGATGACAGCAGCGAAGATGAAAGCAGCGAAGGCAGTATACCGTCAGAGGATCCGCCGAGCAGTACGCCGAGCAGTACGCCGAGCCGTCCGAAAGGAATTCCGCCGAAGACAGGTGAAACCGACAATAAATGGCCGCTGTACCTGATGGCAGGTATGTCTGTAACGATCATACTGTGTATCATGATGGGTACATCAGGAAAGAAGAACGGAGAAGACACATGAATAAGCACAGGGATGTAGTCAAAAAAGTGATACGTCTGTTGCTTCTTGTGGTCATCAGTTTATTTCTGGGCGGCAGTCTTTATTGCTGGAATGCTGAAACACTGGTCGGCAACGCCATGCCCATGCCG
>CADCQO010000149.1 GCA_902803585.1 uncultured Ruminococcus sp. | reverse complement strand
TTGCGATGTGTAGCAACTCCATTATAACTCATTTCGGGAGCGTTGTCTTTATTTTTGTGCATTTTTCAAATTTGCTCATTTATAGTTTTTTGAATATTTTTCAGATATTCTGCGCTGCAATCTGCGCTGTTTCTTTTTCGGTGTCCGGTTGATATTCTTATACGATTTTGTATCAGAACAAACCGCAAGTGTTTTAATGCCTATGTCTATGCTGATACCGTCATTCGAGAGCTGACTGGTATTTTCAGAAACTTCAATTTCTACCGAAATCCACCAGTCCAAGCCGTCAAAGGTCACTCCTGGATTGAAATATTTTGCATCGACAGGTATTCTGCCTTTTTCCGCAAGCCTGATACGGTTTTCCTTTCATGATCCGGCAGCGGAGGCCGGCTGTTTCTCGGTGATTTTAAAAAATAACTCCTCCAGATTTTCACCGCTCTGCATGACAAAACGGCGCTCTCGTTCCGCTTCTACTCTGCCATTCATCATAATCAGAATTTTATCCCAGAATTCTTCTACACTGTCCAGCATATGAGTGCTGATAAGGATTGTCACGCCCTTTTCTTTCAGCTCAAGCAGCATTGCTTTCAGTTCCTTGATGGCATGGGGATCGAGTCCTACAAAAGGTTCATCAAACAAAACAACCTTGGGTTCAATCAGCAGTGCACAGCAAATACTGATTTTCTGCTGCATACCTTTGGACAGTTCTTTTCCCATTTTGCTGCGTTTATCGTCCAGTTCCAGCCGTCTGATCAGCATTTCTGCTCTTTCCTGCCAGTTGTCAAGGCGATAAGCTCTCGCGATAAACTCCATATGTTCCCACACCGTCAGCAATTCAAAAGGAGCAGGAATTTCCGGTATATAGCCCAATATGCGTTTGGCTTCTATCGACTTGTTGCTGTAACCGCCGATCTCAATTTCACCATCAAACCGCAGCAGTCCCGCTATACACTTGATAGCAGTTGATTTTCCTGCACCATTCGGCCCTGCCAGTACAGCGATTTCTCCATCGTCCACTGTGAAGGAAAGGTTATTATTCGCAATAAAACGGTTGTATTTTTTGGTCAGGTGCGACACATTAAGCATATGCTTTCTCCTTCCTGTTTTTCAGGAACGTTCATAATCTTTCGGTATTTCAAAAACGGATTTATCCGGTATTGCTGAGGTGATCTGCCGGAAAACAAAGGTTGTTTTTCCGCCGGCGGCTTCCATGACTTCCATACAAGGCTGCCGGTTATCAAAATAATATGTAATATAAGCATCTTCCGCCTCCTGTGAAGGCTGGTTATCTCCTGTCATGCGGTATTCTTCATAGGTCACATTTTTCTCGGCATTATCGAGCTTGATAGTTTTCCTGCCGGAATCCATCAGTTCCAGTGGTTCGGTCAGCCCAAGATACATACCGGAAGTATACAGACCGGCAAAAAGATCAATACTATCCTCAAAACTCTGAACGGTATAGGTTTTATTTTTATCATTCAGGTTATAGGATTGCTTCTCTCTGATAATAATATGATTTTCACTGCCGTTTTCAACTTTCATATACAGCATTGCCGTATTGTTGGTTTTATCAACAGCAATGGTCAGCTGGTAACGGCTGCTGTTTTCGGAAGAGGAGGTGCTTTCTACCGTCATGTCGGTTTTGATGTAGTAGGTGTCGCCTTTGTAAAGGGTGCCGAAGGTGGCATCCAGCAAACTGGTGGGCTGCGGATCGGAAGAGGCTTTGCTGTGTTCTGTCACAGAAGATTGCGTACCGGAGGTGTCATCCTTAAGCGTTTCGTTATGACAAGAAGTACAGAGCAACACAGCAGTCAGGGACAGTAAAATCAAAAATACCTGTTTCATAAACTTCTCCTTATCGCTTTTTTGTATATTTGCATAATGTAATTTTATCATGACAATGTGCATTCGTCAATAACACGAACACAAGTTCCTTACGCAAACAGAATGATTGATCTTTGTGCATTTGTACGAAAGTGATGCAATTAACACGGATAATATCAATAATCGTGTTGACAATTATGGTAAATTATAGTTTAATAGTATTGGGAGAGTTTGGCTAATTGCAGTGAGTAATACTCCCGTCAATTTTCAGCACGATAAGCGTTAACGGAAGGAGTGAAACAATATGTTCGAGCTGTATGGAAAAGGCGTTTCTAACGGAATCGCTATCGGCAGGCTTTCGTTTTACTCAAACTCATCAGAAAGTGTCCCTAAGTATGCCATCACAGATACTGTCGCTGAACTAAGACGATATAAAAATGCTGTCAAAGAAGCAAAAATTCATCTGGCGGCCTTGTATGAAGAAGCTTGTAAACACCTCAGTAAAAGTGAATCCATTATTTTTCAGACGCACATGATGATTCTTGATGATGCCAAGTTTGTAGAAGGCGTAGAAAACCTTATCTGCAACAAGCTCCTCAATGCAGAATTTGCAGTACGCGATACCGCTTTGAAAATTGCAGAAATCTTTCGCTCTATGGACGATGAATATTTACAGCAGCGTTACACCGACATCATCGATGCAGCCAATACAGTATTGGAAATTCTGCACCCCAAGAAAATTAATTTTGGTGCAGAATGTGAACCTGTTATTATTGCCGCTTCTGAATTGCTGCCAAGTGAAACCATCAGCCTGAAACAGGATAATTTACTGGGATTCATTACCACAAAGGGTTCCCGTAATTCTCACACCGCTATTCTTGCAAGAACACTCGGCTTGCCTCTGGTAACACAGATCAAAGGCTCTCTTTCCCGCTATGACGGAATGGAAGCTATTATTGACGGTCAAAGCGGCAGAGTCGTTATCAGTCCTGATTACAATACAATCGCCCATTACCGCGCAAAACAGAAGCATTACGAACAGCAGCAGCATCATCTGAAAAGCCAGATCGGGCTGCCCGCTGTGACTAAAAACGGGCAGGCTGTGACGCTTTCCGCTTCTGTTGATACGTTGGACGGTATGGAAGCAGCGAAAAAGAGCGATGCTGTCTGTGTGGGACTTTTTAA
>CADCQO010000148.1 GCA_902803585.1 uncultured Ruminococcus sp. | reverse complement strand
GGACTTCTGACGGCATTTCTGCACAGACTGCCGTTTCCGTTTCTATGCCGTTTTCCGGCTCCGGCGGGACTTCTGACGGCATTTCTTCACTCGCAGCGGTCTGGACGGCTTCTTTCTCTATGGTGTCAGAAAGACGAACTTCCCGACTGCTGCGCAGATCAAAACCGCCCTGCTCCGTTTTTTCAAGAAATGCTGTATTTATCACAAAAGCCGACTCCGTATCCGGTATTTTCTGCACCGGTTCGCTTTCTTGGCTCCGGAGCAGCTTGTCCAGTGCTTCTTTACGCGCTTTCAGTTCCTCCTCCGTACAGCAATAGAAGCTGCCGCAGTCCGTCACACAAAAAACTTTCGGTTCATGCGTCATGATATTCAGCTTTTCTGTCAGTTCCTTATCAAGCGTAACCTCAAACGGATAAAGTACCTCGCTCGTTCCATTGCTCTCACAAATCAGTGCAGGCGTTTCACTGTCTGGTGACGGTGTGATGCACAGTGCAGTCATGCCATCGCTGAGGTACTCGGTGCGCTGCCAGCAGTGCAGACGGTTATAGCAGGAACGTTTGACAATCTGATGCCGGTCGTTAAACTGCTCGACACAATAGCCGTCAGGTGTCTGTACCGTCTGTTCTGCAGTATGACCGCTCTTGGTTTTCTTGTATTTCAGCAATGTGCCGCTTTCAATCACATAGCTGTAACTGTATGTTCCGCTGTCTGTTTTGATGGTGCTGCGCTTTTTTTGCTTCGTGCCTGTTTCAAAAAAACGTTTGCGGGCAGCGCACAAGACATCTCCGCCGTTCCACATATCGTCAGAGGTGCTGTACACCCCGTAATAAATGATATCTTCGCTGATAGTGTGAGTCATGAACCGGTTCATGGTAACAATCCCTTCGTCCCCTGATTTTCGATATTTCTATGATACAATAATTCATCTGATTTTGCAAACGAAATTACCATAATTTTGTTTATAAATATTTTATCTGACCGGAAAATATGTTATAATGATGCTGTACTACTTTTCAGGAACAGGTGATTGCATTATGATATTTTCTCTGCTCGCACAGGAAAGCGCTCCCGCTGCTCAATCTTCAGAAGCATCTGCGGTATTCACACCCGACAACGCAGAACACAACTTCAACACCTTCAACCAATGGCTTTCAAATGCCTCCAGCTGGTTTATTTCATATCTGCCGAATATTATCTCCGCTGTACTCATTTTTATCATCGGCTGGTGGGTGTCCAAGTTTATCTGTAAACTGCTGCTGAAAGCCATGACCAAAAGCAAAGCCGATCCTACCGTTTCTACATTCCTGCATTCTGTTATCAATCTGGCTCTGAAAATGATTGTCATTATCTGCGTCCTTTCAACAATCGGCTTCAATGTGACCACCATTATTACAACTCTCGGCGCTGCGGCTGTAACAATCGGTCTGGCGCTGAAGGACAGTCTGGCAAATGTTGCGAGCGGTACGCTGATTATCCTGAACAAAAAATTCAAGATAGGCGATTACCTCGAAACAGAGGGTCTGAAAGGCGTGGTACAAAAAATCGGCATGATGCACACCACACTTCGTACCTATGACAACAAAGAAATCCAGATTCCGAATTCCCGCCTGACAAACAACAATATCATAAACTACTTTGTCAATGACGAGCGGCGTATTGATCTGATTGTGCCTATCTCATACAGTGCGGACATTCAAAAGGCGCGTGATGTCATTATGACGCTTATCAGCAATCATGACATGGTCATCAAAGAGAAACGCAACCGTGTAGCGGTGGATAAGCTGAACGAAAGCAGCGTGGATCTCAGCGTATGGATATGGTGCCGGTCTGAGGACTACTGGATACTTCTGGAAGAAATGCAGGAAAGCATCAAAAGTTCCCTTGACGCTAACCATATCCAGATTCCGTTCAACCAGCTTGATATCCATGTAATTGATACCCCGACCGTCCGCACACAGAAATAACTACATACAAGGAGAGAGTATACTATGATTTTCGCAGTAGATGCCGGCAATACCAACATTGTTTTCGGAGGAATTGACCACAGCGGGCAGACCGCCTTTCTTTGCCGTATCAGTACCGATACCGATAAGACAGAGGACGAGTATGCTGTACAGTTCAAAACACTCATCAATCTCAACAACTTTTCCGCATCAGATTTTGAGGGCGGTATCATTGCTTCTGTTGTGCCGCAGCTGACTATCATTCTGCAGAAAGCCGTTGAAAAGGTCATCGGTCATACACCTCTTGTGGTTGGTCCCGGCATCAAAACAGGGCTTGATATCCGCATTGACAATCCCGCCCAGCTCGGTTCTGATCTTGCTGTCGGCGCAGTTGCCGCTATTGCCCTTTATCCTAAACCACTGATGGTCATTGACATGGGAACTGCTACCACTATTTGTGTTGTCGACAAGGACAGCGTTTATCGTGGCGGCATTATCGCTCCGGGTGTCAAAGTATCTATGGAATCTCTCACAAAAAACGCCGCCCAGCTTCAGAGCATCGGCTTATATCCTCCCAAAAAGGCAATCGGCACAAATACCGCTGATTGTATGCGCTCCGGTCTGGTATTCGGCAATGCTGCTATGCTTGACGGACTCATTGACCGCATGAGTGCCGAAATAGAAGGGACTCCCACCGTGATTGCTACAGGCGGTCTTGCCTCTGCCATCGTTCCCTATTGTTCCCATGATATTATCCTCAACAATGAGCTGCTCCTCATTGGTCTGCAGCTTATCTACGAAAGAAATTAACGGCGGCGGGTACTGCTTGTCTGCCGCTGAATACAAAAACTTTCGTTCTGAAGTCCCGTATTATCAAAAAAACGAACCTCTGCTCCGTTAAAAGCAGGGGTTCGTCTTTTTATACGCTCTTTTCGTTTGCGGCAGATTTCTGTGCACTCAGCGCCCATGATTTCCGGCGGCTGGTCTTTTTCTGCACGCTGCGGAAAAGAATCATGTATCCGTCAGAACAAGCAGTCTGTCGGATAATTACTCTTCATCAAAGAACTTGGAGTGGATAGCCTTGACAGCAGCGTCAGCATCTTTGTCGCTGATAAGAACAGATACCTTGATTTCGCTGGTGGAAATCATGCGGATATTGATCTGTGCATCGTAAAGAGCCTCAAACATCTTAGTAGCTACGCCTGCATGACTTTCCATACCTGCACCTACGATGGAGATTTTTGCAACGTTTTCATCTACCAGAACGGACTTACCGCCGACTGTTGCTACATAATCTTCCATAGCAGCAGCTGCTTCCTTTGCGTTATCCTTTGCCACAGTGAAAGAAATGTCCTTTGTGCCGTCTCTGCCGATAGACTGAAGAATGATGTCTACATTGATGTTCTTAGAGGACAGCTTGGAGAACATTTTGAATGCCAGACCCGGATTATCCGGTACACCGACAACTGAAATTCTCGCTACATTGGTATCCTTTGCTACACCGCTGATTAACATTTTTTCCATTTTGTTAGCCTCCTTAACGATTGTACCGGGTGCTCTTGTCATCGAGGACAGCACCTCAAGCTCAATATTGTACTTTTTAGCCATCTCTACGCTGCGGTTATTCAGTACCTGTGCGCCAAGTGTGGCCAGCTCCAGCATTTCATCATAGGAAATCGTCTGCAGTTTGCGGGCATTCGGCACTTTTCTGGGATCAGCCGTATAAACGCCCTCTACATCGGTGAAAATCTGGCAGATATCAGCGTGCATTGCCGCAGCAATCGCAACAGCACTTGTATCAGAACCGCCGCGTCCGAGGGTTGTTACGTCCTCATAACGGTTCAGACCCTGAAAACCTGCTACGATAACAATGTTTTTCTTGTCAAGTTCCTTTGCAATTCTGTCTGTTCTGACACGCTTGATACGTGCAGAAGTGTAAGCAGAAGTTGTCTGGAAACCTGCCTGCCAGCCCAGAAGTGAAATAACAGGGAATCCCAGCTTTTCAATTGCCATAGCAAGCAAAGCAATAGAAATCTGCTCACCTGATGCCAACAGCATATCCTTTTCTCTTTTTGATGCGTTCGGGTTAATCTCGTTTGCCTTTTCGATGAGATCATCTGTCGTGTCACCCTGTGCAGAAACAACAACTACTACATCGTTGCCCTGCTTGTAGGTATCAGTGACGATTTTTGCCACGTTAAAGACTCTCTCGGCATTGGCTACGGAGCTTCCTCCGAATTTCTGTACGATAAGACTCATTTTCTCTCCCCCAATTTTTATTATAAATCCGCAATACGGATTTTTGACAAAACTCTGATACCGCTGTCTGTCAGAGCAGCCAGCGCCTTCTCACGGTCTGCTACCGTCATCTCGTCCACTGCAAAAGCATACTCGTTATCGGCAGCATTTGCACGGACAATTTCTCTTGCATTCAGAAGCAGGGACGTTATCTTTTCCGTCACTTCCTGTTTGCTCAGGCTGCTCTGAAGGCGGACATAAAACGGAAAGACTGTTTCTTCATAAGGCTTGATGATAGAACCATCACAATCTGCCCAGTCAAAATATTTTCTCTTGTTCAGGTGCTTTACACAGTCCATAATATCTGCTACTACTGCACTTGCTGTCGGCAGCTTTCCTGCGCCTTTGCCGTAGAAAACAACATCGCCGGTGGAATCGCCCCTGACAAGAATACCGTTAAATACATCGTCTACATTGGCAAGCTGGCTGCTCTTTTCAATCAGCATCGGCTCAACTGTGATATCAAGCATATCATCATCAAGGCGCTTTACCTGACCAATCAGCTTGATGACACCGCCCCATGAAGCCGCATAAGCAACATCTTCAAGGGTGATCTTTGTAATACCTTCGGTATGCACATACTGCGGGTAAACGTGCTTGCCATAAACCAGAGAAGCAAGAATGCTGATTTTGCGTCCTGCGTCCTGTCCTTCTACATCGGCAGCGGGATTTCTCTCCGCATAGCCAAGCTGCTGCGCCATAGACAGCGCATCTTCAAAGGACATATTTTCACGAATCATCTTCGTAAGGATAAAGTTTGTTGTGCCGTTCAGGATACCAGCGATTTCAATAACATCATTTGCCGCCAGACACTGACTCAGCGGACGGATAATCGGTACACCGCCGCCGACACTTGCTTCAAAGAGATAATTGGCGTTATGCTCCTTAGCAATTTTCAGCAGCTCTGCACCCTTTGTAGCTACAAGCTCCTTATTAGAGGTAACGACACTTTTTCCTCTTTCCAGAAGCTGCCTGGTGAACTCATAGGCAGGATGTACACCGCCCATCACCTCTGCTACTACTCGCACTTCGTCATCGTTCAGAATATCCTCGAATGACTTGGTGAACTTCTCCTGAAAGGGGCTGTCGGGGAAATCACGGATATCCAGAATATACTTGATGCCGATTTCCTCCTTTGTTCGTCTTGCAATGCTGCTCTGATGCTCCATCAGAACCTCTACCACTCCTGAGCCAACTACGCCGTAGCCCATTACCGCTGCCTGTACCATCTGTTAAAACTCCTTTTATCTTCTGAATTCATTTGGCTGATGTTATGAAAAACGTTCAAATCATAAAAATATATTCAAATTTTTATTCAAAAGCGTCTTTCTTTGTTGTTCAATAGGCTTACGCCACATTTACTACAAATGGGTGTAACACGCACCCTCTATCCCATTTGAGTGGGACTACTTTCGTTAAAATCTGATACGCACCGTTCAAACCGGCATTTATTTTTATTCCACTATTTGAAACAAACAGCCCTCTATGTATTCTGCCTGCTTTGTTGTAATTCTCTCTTGTTGCGGGTTCATTATCAATGAAATCTGTACTGCTCGTATAGCTTTCTTCGGTCAATATGACTGCTATTCCTTTTTCTTTTGCTTTGTACTGTATCATTTCAATTAACCTTGCAAAAGGTATCTGAACAAAGTTTTGGTTTACTCTTTTTGATAATTTGCTGTT
>CADCQO010000147.1 GCA_902803585.1 uncultured Ruminococcus sp. | reverse complement strand
GCATCCTGCCATGTAGTAACGCCGCCCATGCCGACAACAGGAATGCTGACAGCGTTTTTCACCTGCCATACCATACGCACTGCTACAGGAAAAACCGCAGGACCTGACATTCCGCCGGTATTATTGGTAATAATCGGACGGCGCGTACGGATATCAATACGCATACCTGTGAGGGTATTGATGAGGGATACCGCATCGGCGCCCTCGCTTTCGGCCGCCTTCGCAATCGACGCAATATCCGATACATTCGGGGACAGCTTTATCATCAGCGGCTTTTTGCAGTATTTCCTGACCGCCTTTGTAATCGCCGCTACACTTTCGCATGAGGTACCGAACTGTACACCGCCCTCCTTGACATTAGGACAGGAAATGTTCAACTCTATCATATCAATATCTGTTTCGGAAAGGATTTCTGCCATACGGCAGTAATCTTCCGCACTGCTGCCCGCTACATTGGCGATTGCCACAGTATCCTGCTGTTTCAGCCAAGGCAGGTCCTCACGAATAAAATGCTCTACGCCGGGATTCTGCAAGCCTACCGCGTTCAGCATTCCCATCGGCGTTTCTGCAATTCTCGGAGGAGGATTGCCTGGCCGTTCATAAAGTGTCGTGCCTTTGCAGGAAATGCCGCCGAATACCGACAGCGGGTAAAATTCACTGTATTCATGTCCGAAACCAATCGTACCCGAAGCAGCAATGATCGGGTTTTTGAAAGGTACACCGGCAATCTTCACGCTTAAATCTGCCATTATACTTCCGTTACTGAAAACTTATAAAAAGTGATACAACAACTTTTATGCTTCATTCCTTGTTCTTGGTGTCCATTTTCGATAATCCATCTGCTTATGCCCGATCATCTCTGTCAACGGTGTTTCCGCAGTTACAGCTATGGTCATGACGAATATTTACTTTCAAAAGCTGTTTTTCACTTTTTATCATATTGCGTGTTTTCCGGTAACATACTCCCTTCTTGTTTTTTGAATATTTTTCAGATATTCTGCGCTGCAATCTGCGCTGTTTCTTTTTCAGTTTCCGGACAGTTTTCGTCCGGTTGATATTTTTGTACTCTTGTGCATCTGAACAAACCGCAAGGTTTCGATGCCTATGTCGATACCGTCATTCGAGAGCTGAGTGGTATTTTCAGAAACTTCAATGCCTGCCGAAATCGACCAATTATACCGTCAAAGGTCATTCTTAGATTGAAATATCTTGCATGGACAGTTATCAAGCACCCAGCTGTAAACCAATCTTTCTGTTCCGGCACATTTGAACAATTTTGTTCTTTGCCTGTTATGCGGATATAACATAACTTTCATCATACTTTTCACTATCTTTTGATGTAGTATAGCATTTCAAAAATATAAAAGTCAACATGGTCTTATAATGTTATTTTAACAGTTAAAAGCCTCTTTCATAACCGGCAGCTGACTGCCTGTAGAGGGCAGCGGTCTTTCACCGTTCCATGCGACAGCTTCACTGTCAAATACAGGGCCGTCCTTGCAAACGTGCTGATAGATGATGCGGCCGCCGTCCTTTACCGGCACCGCACAGCCCAGACAAGCACCCACTCCGCATGCCATGCGCTGTTCCAGCGATACCTGACAGGGTACGCTGTGTTCCTTCGCAATTTTCGCAATATTTTTCAGCATAGGCATAGGCCCGCAGGCACAGACTTTATCAGCCTCTGCAATCAGTTCTTTGAGAGGTTCCGTAACAAAACCGTGAATTCCATAACTGCCGTCATCTGTCGTAATAATCAGTCGTCCGGCCGCCTTTTCAAAATCCTCAGAAAGAATGACAGCGTCCTTGTTACGAAAACCGTTGATAACAACCGCATTCTGCCCGCACTGCCTTGCGCTGTACAGCATGGGCGGGACACCGATACCGCCGCCGATAAAAATTGTTTTCTCTTTTGGATCCAGTGTGAAGCCTTTTCCGAGTGGTGCAATGATGTTGATGCTTTCATCGGTTTTGGTGTGTGACAGCAGTTCTGTTCCCTCTCCTCTGACTTCAAAAACCAGACGGATAACGTCGCCCTCTACATCACATACAGAAATAGGACGGCGCAGCGTCTTACCCGGAACAAGCACCTGTACAAACTGGCCGGGCTGTGCAATGGCAGCTAACTGCGGATTATACAGACGAAAATCATATATTGTCGGGGTAAGCTGTTTCTTGCTGACCAGCTTACAATCTTGTGCATCATACTTCAAAAGAACCCTTCCCTTCGGTTAATATTCTGTACTGAAATATATTATATCATAAACCGCCGTGAGTTCAAAACATTTTTTTGAATTTTTTACAGGAAATCATCACCGGCGGTCGAAAAAGCTGAAAATAAAAAACACAAAGCGGAAAATGATTGTCAGACTCCGTCCTGAATGCACAATATCGTATCCTGCCGAACCGCCGATCACCAAATTTTCAGAATTTTGAAGAATAACAGTTGCAGAAACAGGAAAAAGATGCTACAATAAAATATCATGCTGAAATGGAGGAATAAAAATGAAAAATACAGAAAAAACGATGGAAAAAATTGTCGCTCTCTGCAAAGGCAGAGGCTT
>CADCQO010000146.1 GCA_902803585.1 uncultured Ruminococcus sp. | reverse complement strand
TTTCTAAAAATATGGAAAATTTGTAAATCTACACAAATCATAAAATTTTTTAAACACACCCTATCTTACAGTTGAAGAGGGAATCATATAGGAAATACTGTCTTGCGGTATATTGACTTTCGCACAAATTTCCTCAATGCTTTTTCTAAAATCTTCAAATTCTTTTTCACTTATGGTACCGTCGGATATATCCACAAATACTAAAATCCTGCGGTGTACATCTGATGCTTCTGTACGCTGGACGTTTTGGGCTGTTTTCAACATAACTATCTGCCCCTTTGCTATAAAAAAACGTTCTGTCAGATCAGATGCCTACCACAATATTGGACGGGGTACCGGGCAATGTAACATTCTGTGTAATCTTGGGGTCTGAATGTGTGATCTCAGCAAGACTTGCACTCAGCCATTTGAAAGCAGTGGCAAAGTCTTCGGCGTTTGCTGAAAGAGTAACTTTTGCCTGTACAGAATCAGGATAGTATTTCTTCAGCTGATCCAGGTCTGCTTTGGCACCGATTCCCATGGGCATATATGTGACCTTCTTATTTTCAATAGCAAACTGCATCTTGCTGATGGCTTCTTTCTCTTTGGAACTATCGGTCGGTAAGCCATCGGTCAGAACGAACAGCCAAGGTCTGTAATACTTCACGCCCTGAGATTTATACAATGCTTTACGTTTTTCGATTTCGTCCAATGCAGTGATAAGTGCTTCATTCATAGCGGTCATTCCGTGTGCTTCCAGTGTGGGACTTTCATACATTTCTGCGGGACGGAAGCCCATTTCAATGTTTACAGCACTGCTGAAGGAAATGATCGATACGTCTGCACGGCCAAGCGCCAAAGGATCCTGTTGAAGAGCAGTATAGAATTCCTGCAGTCCTCTGTTGAGTTCTTCGATTGATTTTCCGGACATAGAAGCAGATGTGTCTACCAGCAACACGGCGGCTACATGACACTCACCCATATTATCTACCGGAAGTCTATCTTTGATTGTTTCTGACATAAACTGTCAACACCTTTCTTCGGTTTCATGTTATTGATTATAATACAATCTCTTTACTTTTGTCTACGGATTTTCTTCTCAAAAAAAAGGGATTTTACAAAATCGGGCAAATCTCTTTTGTGCGGCTTCGCTTTTTGTTTGTATCCCTGACTGTGCTTTTATTATAACACATCAACTTCAGAAGCGGTAGGGAATTCACCTGCAAATTTCAGGGGAAAGGCAGTTGTTTTTCAAGACCCATCTTTTCTCCCTGACACGCCGGAAAAATTCTTATGCAGAAAAACAGCAGTCCTCTTTTGGAACGTTGTACGAATGGCATTTATCCTAAATCGTCAAGAAGACTCTGATCTCTATAGTAGGTGATGGAAGTATATCACGCCTTTCTGAAAACAAGCTGTTGGGCTTCAACAGAAAAGCCAATGCTCTTTTTCATTAAAGATGGTACACGCAGAACAATCTGATTGATCCATTCCTGTATTTCTGCCCGTGTAAGCGGCAGAGGCAGACACAGGTAAATCGACAGACTGGGCGCTGTCTGGCATTCTTTTGCAATACGGATCAATTCCTCATAAGAATGTGCTTGCCGGCAAACATCTGTCTGGTTATGCAACTTACAGTCGGGAACGATGCTTTTGTCCCATGTATAACCTATCATTTGTTCCGTTGAGCGAAGGAAATGTATGCGTGTTCCCTTTTTCTGGCCATTTTTCAAGTCGTTGGTCACATCTATAAAAGACGGCCCCTTTTCCAGCCAGACAAGATTCCAGGCGTGAAGTTCATTCTGCAATTTGCCTGTTACAACCATACAGCGCTGCCCTGCCAGATCACACAGATATTTATAGGTTTTGGCAATACCTGCACAGACTGCTTTCTTGTTGCAGATAACGCCAACAACATTTTGTTCCTGAATGGAATCCGTATCCCAATATTCTACATTTTCCACAACTGCATCGTGCAGCCACAATACACGTTGGATTTCGCTCATTCCTGAAGGCATAGAACGGATAATATAATTGCCCCATATTTTGCAATCTTCCAGCAGTTTTTTTGCTTTTTCCTTCGGATACACATACTCTCCCTTGAGCTGCATTTTTGTACCGCGAATATAGTACATCATCTGACGGTAGTAATTGACATAGAAAAGCAGCGGAATGTCCATGTGAATGGCATGCATAATATCACTGAATGGTGCATGAGGAATGTCTATTTGTACAACTTCGTTGTAATGCATCCATTGATTCAGCAAACTGTCATATACAGCCTGATCATGGGCATCCAACAAAGAACGATAAAAGATCGTTGTAATCTCCGCCATTTTCTCACCTCCTGAATTTTATCACACTTAACCAAGAGCATCATCTGAGCGTATGGTTTCCGCATACGGCGTATCCGAAAGATACAAACCGTCAAAAAGTTCTGGCGGGCAATAGGAATGCTGCCACTCGCTGCGGGGCAGTTCTCCCGTTACCGTACATAACAGGTGATCGGTTTCGTTCAGATGTGTTACCATCAGATACAGCGGCGGAACATTTCTACCGGCGATATCGTCTATAATTGGTTCGCAGAATTCCTCCGCTGTTCCATGCACCGCAAAACGCAGATGTTCCTGCCATGGATTCGGACGGTTAGTCAGGTCGTTCACAGGGTGACGTTCCAGAGAAAACATTCCTTCGTACGGTAAATGCCCTCTGCCGTGACGGGTTACATAGGAACGTGTGACATAAACCGCCTGTGTGGTATAATCGGACAGATATTTTTCTGATAATGCCAGCGGATAGCCGATGCCTGTGCGGGAGCTTGTCAGGTGTGGCGCATAACGGGTGTAATTTTCGTCCAGCAGCAAGCCCTGTGCTCCTTCAAAAATTACCTCGTCAAAATTTCTCAGAACGGAAGGTTCTTTGATGGTGAGGAAAGCAGATGCCCGTTTCATCGTTTCAGCAGCATTGTACAGAACATTTTCGTTTTGCAGCAATTCCCCGTATTCGCCCGCAGATGATAAGGACAAAGACAATTCTTTCAGCCGCTGCGGAAGATAGTGCCGTCTGATATAACACAGTTCGTGAAACAAGCCTTCTGCAGTCAGACCGGCAACTTTTTGCAGTGAAACACAGGCTTCTTTTTCCCGTGAACGCACAACTGCTTCGTAAATTCCCATACCGCAGCTGCCGTGCCTTTGATCGCCTCTGCTTGTTTCCAGTGCCATATTCAGCAATATATCATCAATATACACACATCGGCAGGAAGCATCCGCCAGAATGTCCGGAACCTTCCCGCCGATTGTCTGAAAATCATTGATTTCTTCACTGAGCTTGTATAAGTCGGGCAAAAACGGACTTGCCCAATACGTTACACTGTTTCTGAAAGAACCTGATGACAGCTGATGGAAAATAAACCGATGTTCTCTCAGATCTACCGTGTGTCCGGCCTGTGCACCGCCGTTATGACGAACCGTCAGACAGCTTTTTCCCTGCTTCTGTGCCTGCAAAGCAAAATAGTCCGCTGCCAGTCCCTTGCCTTCATCACCAAAACCTTTTCCGATAAC